>JAHWGK010000002.1 GCA_020054495.1 Thermoplasmata archaeon
GTTTATCTTTCCACCTACACCGGGTAAAACACTCGCTCCAACGAATAGGATTATTAATCCTATTACTAAACTTTTTCCTAAGAATTTTTTTTCCATTCTTATATTCTACCTCCCTATAATACTTTTAACAGATGTTAATTTATAAACATTTCGGAGATTTTCCTTAGAATTTATATAAAAATGAACATAATAAATAAAAAAAAGAAAAAAAGAAGATTAGGTATTATTTTTGGATTATATACTTGTGAAGATAATCCATTGTTTTCCTTCAATATTTTCAGTGGCACTATCTGCTGTAACTGTTACATATATTGTTCCTAGTCCAATGATTAAACCTGATTTTACGGTTTGTTCTTGACCAGGACCAAGACTTGCAATTGTGTCGCCTGCATTTTTGTTTATCAAATTAAGTATTCCACCGGTTACTGAAATCGTCCAGGCAACATTTGTTGCAGCAGCAGTTCCTTCGTTTTTAATAACTGCAGAAACGCCGAGTCCACCTGTAACTGATATGATTTTTACATCTGGTGCACTTACGCTTGTTGCTTCACCAAAGTAAATATCAAGATCTGCATCTCTGTTATCTTGCCACACTGCAAAAATACCTTGTGTACCTTTTCCAAGATCATGACAACCGAATTCACTATCTACTTGACTATCTTCTACTTGACCTTCACCAGTCCAAGTCTGACCGCCATCTTCTGATCTTATACTGTACACAGCACCATTTTTAACATAAGAACAAACAAAAGTTGTTCCATCAGCACCTACCATTACCTCAGGATACATGGCTGATTCTACCACCAGACTTTGTTGTGCTGATGAAAATCCGTTATCTGAATAGAAACAGACAATATTTCCATCTTCCTCTGCAACAACTACAACAACATCATCATTAGCCTCAACGGAAGGATTCATAAGATTTGTTACGCCATCACCAACATTATACGAAGCCAGAAAATCGTGATGTCCTTCTGCATTCCAAGTTCCGAAATCGTCTTTTCTAAGAAGAAGGTTCATTTCAACCTGATTGTCATAAACTGCATAAGACAAGCCTGTTACTTCATCGATAGCAAAATCTGAATGTAAATAATCCTGTACGTTATTCAACCAACCAATTGTTGCATAGCCCTCTTCATTTGTTTGATAATAGATAAACGGACAACCTTCTACATCATTACCACTGTAGCCATTATAACCTGTACTTGACTCACCACCATAATTCCATGGTTCACCATCTATAGTATGACATGATATTCCAAAATACTCTAAGTAATCAAAGCCATGTGTAGACCAAGGCCAAGTACTACCTGTTGGAGCATCAAGATCTTCTGCTCTTACAAGCCATTGGTCACCGGGAGTATCTTCAGAGCCTGAAAAAGCAGCATAAAAACCATTATCACTGGAATCTACATCTGGATACATGCAACCTAGTGACTCTGTAAAATATCCTGATTCAGTCCAGGAATCGCCATCATCAAGGGAATACAAAAATATTGGAAAATAATCTGCTTCATCCTCAGTATATTCGAAACTAGCAAAAAATCTGCCAGATGCATCACCTGCAATAGTTGGATGATAATCATCAAGGTCTGTATCAACAATAATTTTACCAGCTCTTGAAGGTAATAGAGAAGATTTCTCAAAATTGCATTCTTCCATTTGCTGAATTGTAAAATAAGATGCTTCTACATCAATTTGTTGAATAATTTCAGAGTTTTTTTCTATCGCTGTCTCACCTGTTATGCTAATCGCACTAGTTATCATCAGCCCTGCAATAACCAAAGCTATTGCCCCAAATTTAGATTTTTTCATTTTTTCCATATTATTTACCTCCACCTAAATTTACCATATCTCTTAACAGATGTTAACTTATAAACGTTTTGCTTATTATAAAATAGCTATAATACGAAAAATAAATAAAAATAGGATAATTAGGAAAAATAGTTCTTTATCCTATAATATATTTAGCTTTTTTAATAATAGTTGGGAAATGGGCATTAAGTTTGGAAGACTCTTAAATATTGTTGTGCCAGATTTTTGTAAAATTCGATTCCTTGGTATTATAACTTCTAAAGTAGCATTTATAATAGCACCAAAAACGTCCTTTACTTTCACTTGTATAATATAAGATCCTTCTACATCCCATATGTGAGAAGCGCATATTAACTCTCCAGAAGTATAAGGTCCTAACCAATCAGTTGTTCCCCCATCATCCCAATCCCACAAAACATAGAGATCGTCTTCATCGGGATCTGCTGCTTCAATACAATAAGTATATTCCACTCCAGGTTCTCCAGCAATAGGACCATCTATATCTGGTTTATCAGGTGGATTATTATCAAAATATGTAGTAAAAGAATATGCCATTTGTTCACCTATATAGGGATAATTTTCACTTCTTCCAGAATAATCTTCTGCATGAATATAGTAATAAACCAATGTTCCTGTTTCTTGAGGAGGGATAACTGCATGATACTCATTATTTCCAATGGGCTCCATTTCTATTAAGCCCCAAGATCCACCTTCAGTCTTCCAATAAACACCAGTTGATGCTGTGATTAAGTTTTCATCACTGTAAGGAAAAATTTGTGTATATATATCATATCCATCATTTCCTGATTGAGTACCAGATAGTGGCGTATGATCAATATAAAGCATGTATCTATCTACAATACCTTTTATTCTACAATGAATTGCATCAGTTGAGACCCAAGACCCTGTAAATCCAAGGACTTCATAGCCTGGTAATGCAGCTTCATATGATTCAATTGCATCATCATCCCATTGACTCCCAGTTATTGGAACAATAACTTTGTTATTAAGGATTAATGAATTTATATAAGGCTCAGTCATATGTGTATAAACTCTAACCACATTGAAATTTGTACCATAACATGTGGTTTGATTTTCAAAATATTGAACAGCTTCTTCAAAATCATCATAATGCAAATGAGAAGTGGACGGTTTAATTATCATAATTGTATCTGGTGATAAAAGTTTAGCCCAACAATCTATATGTTTTATGTAATCTCCAAGAGCATCAGGAACAACGTGATATGTATCAATCCCTAGATAATCCTCTACCATTTGATCGATCTGTGCATGTGAATAGCCTTGATTTTCATCCCAAACTAGATCTGTTGAAATCGCGATCCCTTGCCCATCTGTCATATAGTTACCCCCAGTATGTTCCAAACTCATTCCATAAACAGGTATACCATATGCATTTCCAAATTTTATAGGCATTTGATTATCATTTGGCCGTGGTCTATTATAAATAAAATCAACAATTCCTTGTTCATCATTTCCATTAAAAATAAACCAAGGACCATAATCCCTAGTCCAATAACTGTCACTTGGAGCTATTAAAAAATCACAATTATCAAGATTAACACCATAGCTCTGATACTGACTATAAACATAACTTTGTTCAGACGGGCTAGCAACAATTGTAACCACTTCTACATCTTCAGACATCTCAGCAATTATACTATAAGGAATTCCAAAAGGATAACGTATTAAAACTCCTTGCATAGGTTCAAACTCTGCAGGTTGACGCATCGACTCAGGAGGCGGATCAGATCCAACAAAACCTTTGCCGATTTCATCTAATCGTTCTAATTCCTCAGATGTTAACCATATCGGAAGACTATCAGGATTATTTTCAAACCAAATCTTGTCTTTTTCAGAGGTAAAATTAGTTGGTATATTGGTAATTTCTTGTGCATTTGCAAAATTAAAACATAAAAATAAAAAAGATATTAGTATAGATAGTAACATCAGTTTCTTTCTCATTTTATATTACTCCTATCATTTTTATATTGTAGTTTAAAAATATAGAAAAAAATCTGAAAATATATTGAAATTTTGGAAATAAATGATTTAATACTGTTCTAGTTCTTGGCATAGTTACCGTTAGTGTTTCCCAGTTACTTTCAAAATCATAGATATCTTTCGCTTTTGCTCTAATATTATATGTACCTTGTTTAGTCCAAGTATTATTAAGAGTTATTTCCTCATTGGAATCATGGGGTCCATCCCATTCCACAATATCTCCATCACCCCACTCAATATAATAATATACTTGGTCTCCATCAGGGTCAGTTGTTTTAAAAGTATATGAATACTCTTCCCCAATATTTCCGTTTGTTTGACCTGCAATAGTTGGAGTTTCTGGCGGGTCATTGAAAAATATTTCAACATCTATATCTTCTAATGTGCCAAAATCACCCCACCCATGTTCTGAGTTATAGCCTTTAACTCTATAACAATAAATTCCATCAACTTTACCAGTTACATCGTAATAATTGGTTGTAATAGAATCTGATAAAGTTACAATAGAATTCCACTCAACAACAGGTGATATATCGTCAAAGTAAATACCCTCCTCTAGTGTGTTATCATCAGTTATATATCTAAATCTAATAAATATTGATTTACCAACATAACCAGTCAATGGATATTGTTTTTGTTCCCATCCAGAAGATGATCCAGTAACTCCTTCAAGAAGATCATAGCTTCGTCCATCAAGACTTACTTCAACCATTGCATAATCGTAGTCCATCTCGATATCATACCATGTCCAAAACTCTAAACTCATTCCTTCAATAACAGGCATGGGATCCGTTGTAATCATCGAAAAAACATTATTGTTGCTAGATTCCGATTTATAACTATGACTTGCTGAATGGCTTTTTGCTGTCGAAAGCGAAAATCCATCAAGTGACCAAAATCCTGTGCCTGATTCTGCATAATCTGTTTTAATAACTGGATCTTTTAATTCATCAAGTTGATATTTACTTGGATTTGCATCTGGGTTTTGCTCTTCCCACGAAACAGTATACTCTCCAGTGGTATTTAGTTCCATTTCGTCTATTATTGGAGGAATGACTCTTGGAATGACAGTATCTCTTATATCTTCTGCTTCTTCAAGAATTACTAATGCGCCATCAAAATTTTCTGCCACAATTTGATCGAGGTAACTAGCAGATGGATGAAAAGTAGAACATGCTTCAATTGTATAAATGAAAGTAGGTCTACCTAGGACATAGTGGGAATATCCATAAGCCCAATCTGTTGTATCTCCAGTAGTTGGATACAAAAAACTGGCTTGTTTAGGTGTATAAGCTCCTGAACCAGATTGCATTGTAATTTCTTGAGCTATATCTTGGCCAAGTTGTGATAAATATGAATGATCTGGAGTTTGACCAGTTTTTGTATATCCCCAAGGCCATATTACTATTTCACCATAAGTATGCCAAGAAATTGCGGCATGAATATCGTATTGTAAAAACATATCCCTAATAGCTTGAGACTCATACTCAGAAAAAGGTTCAGGGCCACAATATAATTGATTATTAGGATAATGAGTAATTGAACCTGTTCCAACAGACCCCCAAGCCCCCCATGGATCACCATTTGAGGATCCCCCATAGTTTCTGTTTAGATCTACTCCAATTCCACCAGGGTAGGGTTTTCTGTTTTTACGCCAATCATGACCCAAATCATGACAATAATAGTATCCATCAGGATTAACACATGGTATAACCCATATTCTATTGCTATTTACAAGTGATGAATAACCAGATGTTAATTCTTCACAAAGATTAAGACATATTTCTACGGTCGGCCATTCACGAGCATGATGAAGTCCCATGAATAAAACACCAGGTTCCCCTTCATCAACACCCGGATTATCAGTTATTTCTAAACATAAAATATCTCTTCCTTCATAGGTTGTTCCAATGGTTGTAAGTTTAGTAATATCTGGATGATCATCTGCAATATTTTCAATTATATCTTCCATTTCTGCGAGTGTATGATATTGCCCTCTGACTGAATTATCGTATGCTATTACATCATCAATAACTATTTCATATCCAAGATTTAAATTAGATAATTCATCTAATCTATCTATTGTAATAATAATGTCAATCCATTCACCTGGTTTACTACCTACAATCTCCATATCCTTTGGTAGAGTAACTAAATCCTGAGCGATATCAATTCTCACAAGAGTTAAAGTAGGGTCAGATTTATCTAAGGAATTAGTTACATATCCTGTTGCTGAAAAAGCAATAGTTACCAATAGCATACACAAAAAAAGGCTTACAAATTTTTTTTTCATAATATATTCTCCCCCAATTAACAACTGTTAATAGGTGTGTTTTTATTAAACTTTCTGTCTATAAAATATAATTTTGTTATATTAAATAGAAAAAAAGAGATTTTGGACAAATTTAAAGTCCAAATCTTTGGAACAATAGTCGTAGTATTTGGAATAGTTGTGGATGGTTTTCGAGGAGCCTTAAAAATGGAGTGTTTACGTTTCTACTTTTTTTCACGAAAAATATTAATTCTTCTGACCAATCAGACTCAGCGTCATTTGTATCTTTTGCTTTTACTTTAATACTATAGTTACCTACATCTGCCCAAGAATAATTTTCACCAACAGTTTCAGAAGAGTCAAATGGGCCAATCCACTCACTCATATTACCATCTCCCCAAGCCCACATATAAAATATAAGATCTCCCTCGGGGTCAAATGAACTAGTAGTAAACTCATAGATTTCTCCAGGTTTTCCTGATTGAGGACCACTTGGTTTACTTGGCTGTAGTGGTGGATCATTGGTATTAATAGGTACTTCAGTAACATAAGTTATTTTGTTATATGCAGTTATTACCAAAACCAATGGATCTCCTTCCATGATTGGTTCATCAAAATCAATTAAAGCATATCCGACTTCATCAGTGTATGCAGACCCTAATAACACGCCATTACGAGAAATTGCACATAATGCATTTTCAACACCAGAAACAATAACTTCATAATATGTTGCCTCTTCTTCAATCTCTTCATCACGATCTATAATCAACTCAGCTGGTGTATCTGTTCTAACTTGAACCGATGGATCTCCAAAAACATGCCAGGCATCAGTTTCAGCATATCCCCCTTCTTCATATTCATCATTCATATGCATGCAACCATTAAAAGCAGCTGCTCCAAATGATGTCATCTGATTATATGGATAAGTTTCTATTATAAGATCAATAAACTCATCTTGAGCATCCATTGGTGGATTCCAGCTTTGGCTTTTTGAAGACATAAAGTTAGCAATTGAACCAGTTGGTTCACTATTATTTGTAGCTCGCATCCATACTTCTGCAAAACAAGTTCCACTATCAAACTCTCCAGTATTACAAGCAACACTGGTTACAAATGGAAGCATATTCTCATTAATTAAGACGTTAACATCATTAACATTCAAACCTCCACCGTTACCCCATGATGTCATAGACCCATGGCCGCAGTAGTTTACTGTACTTCGACCATCATTTATAGATGATGCAATATAAGTTGTAGTTCCTGTAGGGTCATAGCTTTGATTAACCTGTGTATATGTATAAGCTAATAATTTATCTCGTATGTTATCGATATGTTCATCGTCATATTCACCGTCATCTCCAGGTCCTTGATTAGAAGCTACTCCAATTCCTTTTTCATACCACTCTGCTCCTGTTTGCGGGAATTTTTCATATTCTATTGTTCTTTCAACTTGAGTCGAGAGTTGATCGATATTCTCCGCTGAAAAACGTCCTACAAATAAATCAGGATAATGATCATCTCCAACGATATATGAATACGTTGGATCCGAAGCATGATAAGTAAAATAATAAGTAGGAACCTGGGCGGCATCTCCCACAAGCAATACAAAGGTAAGACCATTATTGTCATAGTAATCTGAAATATATGCTCTAATTTGAGCAGCATTTCCAATTTCTGAAACCTTTACCATTTCTGTTGGAATGCCCTTCATTATTTTCCATTCAACAAAAGGCACCATTTCATCCCAAAAACTATCATATACAATTACCAGCATGTTTCCCTGTTCAGACACAGGGTCATAACGATCCAATTGATCGTGGTTTATGAAGTGATTTTCATATATTCCTTGAAACTCTGGATCTACTTTGTCTGGCAGATTTTCTCGATCAATAATATTTACTGTATCAGTCCCAACCTCATAAATCTCGACTTCAATATTTGTGTAGACCCGCATCAGATTTTTTACAGGATTATATTGGATTGGATAAATTTCAACCACCTGACCACGGAGGTCCCTCAGAATATATGGTTCTCTAAGATTTGCTATTTCACTGGGGAACCAAGCATCAATATTATAAATATCGCCAAACTCAAATGGGACATCATCTGGATTTACAGTTCTTAATAAATTACCTTTTGAAGGTGCAATAAGAGCATTATCATATTCATTAAACTCTGTGCTAATTACACTAATTTTCATTTTTGCAGTATCTGGAATAACTATACTCCTACAAATAGATGGAATATCTGGACTACCTTCTAAAAGTAGATTGGATTCTTCCCCTAGGTGAATAATAGAATATTCAACTCCATTAATTGTCACAGGAACTTCGGTGAAATCATTTATTTCATATGTGATTTTAATATTTTCTCCATCGGGAGTAACTAATACATTAACTGGTTCAAAACCTGTTGACAATGTATTTTTAGCAATCGATGGAACAAAAAAAGTTCCAGAAAACATTAGCATTATAACTAAGACTAATCCCTTTCGCCATATAGCTTTTCTCATATTATTTACCACCCCTAACTAATAAATAATAACAATTGTTACTTTATAAAAATATCTATATTAAAAAAAATGAGAAAAAAGAATAAAAAATAGAATATTTGAACTACTTTAGCTGTATCCCAAAGCCAAGGAACAATAGTCTTAATATTGGAATCAGTTGTGGATGATTCTTAAGGAAATTTAGGAATAGTGTGCTAGTTGTTAATCTGTTTCTTGGCATGCTTACTTGTAAAGTTGCCCAATCGCTCTCTAAATCATAGGTGTTTCTGGCTTTCGCTTGGATGGTGTATTGGTCTTTTTCAGACCAAGAATGGCTAATTGTTACTTCTTCACCTGATGCAAAGGGGCCAAACCAATCTTCAAATGTATCGTCGCCCCAGTCAATATAATAGAAGACATCATTCTCATAAGGATCTATTGTGGAGAATGTGTAATTATATTCTATTTCTACTTCTCCCTTTATTGGGCCATCTATAGTGGGTTCATTTGGAGGTTCAATAAGAGCAAAGTATGCAGTTACGTCTTTATCATCATCAATAAAGATCGTTTCTGGATTATTGTCTCCTGTTAAATCTCCGCTCCAATGATCAAAAATCCAACCAAAGTCAGCAACAGCAGTTAATTCAACAATTTCACCATAAGGATGCGCCTCATGATCGGGATCTTTAAGAACAACTCCATTTCCCTCAACGTTTATGTCAAGTGTATAATAATTCATAGCGAAATGAGCTGTTACAGTATTATCATTATATATTTTGATAAATGTCGGATTATCATTCCCTGATAAATCACCACTCCAATTAGTAAATGACCACCCAAGATCAGGAAAAGCTGTTAGTGTTACATTTGCACCATAATGATATAAAGGCTCCTCAGGATGCGTTTCTACATATCCATTTCCATCGATAATTATGTCAAGCGAATAAAAATTAATTGTGAAGTGAGCTGTGACATTTTTATCACTATCCATCGTAATATACTCAGGATTATTACTACCAGTCAGGTCACCACTCCAATGAGTGAATGACCAACCATCAATAGTATTAGCAGTCAGCATAACAACTGTACCATGTTGATAGGTTGGATAATCAGGGTTCTTAATAACCCATCCACATTCTCCATCGATAATAATGGTTAGTGTATATTCACTGATATAAATGAAGTGAGCAGTAACAGTCTTATCACCATCCATAACAATTGTTTCAGGATTATTACTACCAGTCAGATCACCACTCCAATGAGAAAAAGACCAACAAGAATCAGGAACCGCAGTCAACTCAACAACAGTACCACAAGAATACGTTGTTTGATCAGGATCCTTTATAACAGACCCATTTCCATCAATAACAACAGTAAGCGTAAACTCCTCCTCAATAAAATGAGCAGTAACAGTCTTATCACCATCCATCGTAATAAACTCAGGATTATCACTACCAGTCAGATCACCACTCCAATGAGAAAAAGACCAACAAGAATCAGGAACCGCAGTCAACTCAACAACAGTACCAGGTATATATTCTGTTTGATCAGGGTCCTTTATTACAAATCCATTTCCTATAATATTAACAGTAAGGGTATAATGGCATAGAGTTGGATCTTTAGTTAGTTTAGGATTATACGGTTCAATAGAAGTTTCATTAAATATCGTTTTATACTGTGAACTGACAGAAGGTATCAATACACCGAAAATAAGTATTATTATTACACCTGCAATACCTGCTTTTTTTAGAAAATTATTATTTTCTAATTTTTTATTTATCCTCATGTTTTACCTCCCTTAAGCATTTAACAAATGTTAAGTTAATATTTAATTGTTATCATCCTAGCAAAAATATTAATAGAGGCAGATACTTAAAGATATATTGCGTTTTATATTGGCTTTAATAGTAACCCTCTATTATACTTTGTTTTGTTACAAAAAGTAACAAAGAGAATACTTATAAAAAAAAGAAAAAATTGAGATTATTTTAGTTTATAGTCCCCAAACCTTGTTAACAATAGTCGTAATATTGGTATCAGTTGCGGATGATTCTTAAGGAAATTTAATAAAAGTGTATTAGTTAACGTTCTGTTTCTTGGCATGTTTACTTGTAAAGTTGCCCAATCACTCTCTGAATCATAGGTGTTTCTGGCTTTTGCTTTGATGGTGTATTGGTCTTTTTCAGACCAAGAATGACTAATTGTTACTTCTTCACCTGATGCAAATGGGCCAAACCAATCTTCAAATGTACTGTCACCCCAGTCAATATAATAGAAGACATCACTCTCATAAGGATCTATTGCGGAGAATGTGTAATCATATTCTACACCTATTTTTCCCTTTATTGGACCATCAATACTAGGCTCATCTGGAGGTTCAGCAATAGTAAAGTGTGCAGTTACATCTTTATTATCATCTATAAAGATCGTTTCTGGATTATTGTCTCCTGTTAAATCTCCGCTCCAATGATCAAAAATCCAACCAGAATCAGCAACAGCAGTTAATTCAACAATTTCACCATAAGGATGTGTTGCATGATCAGGATCCTTAAGAACATCTCCATTTCCCTCGATGTTTATGTCAAGTGTATATTCACCTGTAGTGAAATGAGCTGTTACAGTTTTATTCCCCCAAAGCATTCTAATCCATGTTGGATTTTCGCTCCCTTCTATATCACCACTCCAATATGAAAATGCCCAACCAGGATCAGGAATGGCTGTTAACGTAACATTTGCATTACATTGATATAAAGGCCCTTCAGGAACTGTTTCAACATATCCATTTCCCTCGATGATTATTTCAAGTGTATAAAAATTCATAGTGAAGTGAGCAGTAACCGTTTTATCACTATCCATAGTAATATACTCAGGATTATTATTACCTGTTAAATCCCCACTCCAATGAGTAAATGAAAAACAACTAATAGTTTCAGCAGTCAACATAACAACTGTACCATGCGGATACGTTGGTAAATCTGGGCTTTTAATAACCCATCCACATTCTCCATCGATAATAATGGTTAGTGTATATTCAGCAACATAAGTGAAATGAGCTGTTACTGTTTTATCGTTATCCATAGTGATAAACTCTGGATTATTGCTACCTGTAAGATCTCCACTCCAATGATCAAATATCCATCCGCGAGACTCAGGAACCGCAGTTAATTCAACAACTGTTCCATAAGTATATGTTGTTTGATCAGGATCCTTTATAACAGATCCATTACCATCAATATTTACAGTAAGCGTATATTCATCTTCAGTAAAATGAGCAGTAACAGTTTTATCACTATCCATAGTGATATATTCAGGGTTATTACTACCACTGAGATCACCACTCCAATGAGAAAAAGACCAACCAGCATCAGGAACTGCAGTCAACTCAACAACAGTACCAGGAGCATATGTTGTCTGATCAGGATCCTTAGTAACAGATCCACTTCCATCAATATTTACAGTAAGCGTATATTCAGCTGTCGTAAACATCCCTGCATCCCATGTATCATATTCCGAGCCTGATCCAAAATCAATGCATTCTGTTTCACCAGTATTAGGATCAGCATCACTATCTATTTCATCATCATTACCGACATCTTGTAATGTAAACTCATATCCTGTAGGTGCAATGAATTTTACATAATAATTACCAGTCGGGAAAGATGAAATTTCATACATTCCACCATTAGAAGTGGTAGTTGAGTCAATAAATTCATCATTGCATGAATAAAGTTCAACTGTTACACCATCAATACCTGTTTCATCAGAATCCTGAATCCCATCTCCGTCTTCATCATTCCAAACATAATCTCCAATAGAGTTACAAATGGGATAAAGAGGAATTGAATGTGGTCCAATTCTATTTGGAGATGTATGAACATTTAAAAATTCAGTTGCTGATACATCAATTGTGCTTCCACCAAACAATGTACGATCGGCAGAAAGTTCGTAAATAATTCTATGCTCCCACTCTTCATATCCTGGATAAAGTGTATAGTCTTCATCACCTAATGTAGGAGAATCACTTAAAACATTATAAGGTGGAGTGTTATAATATTCGTTTACATCAAAAGATATAGAGGTTTTATATTCAACCTTATTTGAATCCCCATAATATACCGCACTTTCCCCACCATTCCAAGCAGGTATTCCATAACCTGATGGAGCGCCACTAACAGCATGTATTAAATCCATGCTAGCATAAAATACTAAATTTGAATTTTCATTATAAAGTTTTATTTCTTGCCGATCGCTCTCAAATAAATCATTGAAATTATGTCCACAAGGATTCCCGTTTGTATTCACATATTGCGGAACTGTTCCATTTCCATATGTATTATCAACAAAAGCTGGATTTATTAGCCATATAATCCATACATAGTTAGGATCAATTGATACATCGTCAATAACATATAAATCTCCACTAAAATTTTCATAATTTGTATTTCCAAAGTAAATATGTTCACCAATGGTTAGATATTCCTCATCAATTAATCCATCAAACGTAGGTGGATCATAAGTATCTCTTTTTTCAAAAATATCTCCATTTTTAATTACTAATTTTGAGTTTATTACTGGTTCTACAATCACAAAAATTAGTAATATTGCCATTATTGTGATGCTAATTTTTTTTATGATCTTATTAAATTTTAATTTCTTTTCTCTCGACATAGATAAACTCCCCTAATTCACAATAGTAATATGTTAATATAATTTAAATTTATTTATCAAAGGGCGTCAATATTTATATTTTGTAAAAATAAAAAAATAAAGGAGCTATAAATTTAAAAATTGTCTATAAAAATTTTATATCACCACTAATAATTCTAACAGTTCCCCTTTTAGTCTTTAACATAAGACATCCACTATCATCGACATCAACAACCTTGCCATTTATCACTTTTTTTTCATCTTGGACCTGAATTTTCTTGCCAATAATGTTTGAATAAGAAAGCCATGATGCTTTAATAGAGTCATAATCGCCTAAAATCAATTTATTATAGTTCGCATCAAAGCTTTTCAGGATTGATCTAAGAAGTTTAACCCTTGAAATGCTGGTGCCGATTTCTTTCATAAGTGATGTAGCAATTTTCTTTAATTCTATATCTAGTCGATTGTTAACATTAATTCCAATTCCTATAATAGCATAGTTAATTTTATCCATTTCAGCATCAAGTTCAGTCAGAATACCACAAACCTTTCGCCCATTTATCAAAAGATCATTTGGCCATTTAATTACAGAATTCAAACCAGTTATTACTTTGATTCCCTCCGCAACTGCAACAGAGCTTGCCATAGTGACAAGCATCCCACGTTTTGGAGATATATTAGGATATAATACAATTGAAAACCAAAGACCTCCTTTTGGTGATGACCAGGTTCTATTTTTCCGGCCACGCCCACTTGATTGAACGTCTGAAACAACAACTATACCCTCTTCAATGCCCTCTTTTACTAATTTTTTTGCAAAAAGATTTGTCGAATCAATAGTTTTGTAATGATAGAGGTTTTTACCAATGATTTTAGTATTAAGTCCTTGAGTAACCTCTTTTGCAATAGAAATATCAGGTCGAGATACCAAACAATACCTCCTGTTTTTACTTATATTTATGGCGTATGCCAACTTTTCATTTTATCCACATCTACTTCTCGACCATATGCTCTTTTTGGTGTAATACCGTTTGCTATTACAGCCGCAATAACTGCCTTTATAAAGTCAGCCACAACAAAAGGTAATACACACATTACTAGCAATTCCCAGATTCCAATAGAGGCACCAGTCCACAAATAGAATTGAATTAATCCAGGGATGTATATTAGTATAAAAGTTACAAAGAGCATTAATGCAAGCGTACTTAAAAAACTCCTAGATCGAATATATCTATCCACAACATATCCAATAAAGAAAGCAGCCATAACAAAGCCTATTATGTATCCCCCAGTAGGTCCAGCAATGTACAATAAACCACCATTGAATCCTGCGAACCATGGAACACCAGCTGCTCCAATTCCTAGATACATGAGTTGGCTAACGCCTCCCCACGTACCAAGTAAAATTCCAGCAAGGAAAATTCCAAATACTTGTCCTGTAACAGGCACTGGAGTTCCAGGAAGATAAAATCTAAACTGTGCTAATAATCCTGTTAAACATGCAAAACAAAGAGCCAAAGAAATTTTATAAACAACATCTAATTGGTATCGCCATCTGAAAAAGTTGTATCTAGTATTTTTGTATTTATCTATGTAAAGAGTTAGTTCCATTGTATATATTTCCCCATTATAAACTATGGCCGCTTGGATAGCTAAGTGTTTATTTATGTTTTTCCCTAAATTTTATATTTAAAACATTATTCTCTGAGGTTGATTATTATGCCCTATGTAACATTAACAACAGATATTAGAGAAAATATCGCTTATATTACTCTTAACAGGCCAGAAAGGCTTAACTCATTTGACATGGAACTCGGAAAGGAACTTTACCAAGTTTTACATGACCTCAGACAGAATACAGATATCAGAGCAGTTGTAATCAAAGGGACTGGGAAAGGCTTCTGTGGAGGTGGAGATGTCAAAGAGATGCATGTTGCAGAGAACAAATCTCAGTTTTTAAGAGATCTAACTAAGGCTATACATAAATGTGTAATAGAAATGAGAACTATGGAAAAGCCGGTGATTGCTGCAGTTAATGGTCATGCATTTGGTGCAGGACTTTCACTTGCTTTAGCATGTGATATTATAATTGCTGTAAAAGAAGCCAAGTTTGGTACTGCATTTATTGGGATAGGGCTCGCACCTGGATGTGGAACTCAACTTTTTACTAACCTTGTTGGGTATCAAAAAGCCTGTGAATATATACTTACTTCCAAGATGTTTACATCTGAGAAAGCTTTTGAGCTAGGTATAATTAATAAAGTAGTAGAATCAGATGAATTGGATGCTGCAATTGAAGAATTTGCATCTAAGTTTAGAAAATTGGCCCCAATAGCAGTTGGTAAAGCAAAAATGCTTATAAACAAGAGTATGGAGAATGATATGATTACTCATTTAGAGCTTGAAAGTAAGACAGCATCATTATCAGCAGGAACAGATGATTTCAAAGAGGGAGTAGCTGCTTTTGTTGAAAAAAGAAAACCTGTTTTTAAGGGTAAATAGATTTTTTCGACAGATGCCGTCAAAAACTTTAGAAACATTTATTTATTTTGCCTAACATCGCCCAGCATGGACTTGGAATTATCCCATGCTTATTTGGGGGAGTAAGAATGAAATACGAAACAATAGAGATTCATAAAGAAAAAGACGTTGCCACAGTATATCTTAACAGACCAGAAGTCCATAATGCAATGAACGAAAAACTAATGAAAGAATTGACAAATTGTTTTAAAGAACTCAATAATGACGATAATACAAGAATTATCATTCTTACTGGAAGAGGCAAATCTTTCTGTGCAGGCGCCGATCTTAATTGGATGAAAAGTATGGCTGAATATACCAAAGAGGAAAACATAAAGGATAGTAGACTTTTGTTAAATCTTTATGAGACAATATATACTAGCTCTAAACTGGTAATAGGGCATATTAATGGTCATGCATTTGGTGGCGGTTTAGGATTGTTTGCTGTTTGTGATATTACCTTTGCAGTTCCAAATTGTAAATTTGCTTTTAGCGAGGTAAAACTTGGTATTATACCCTCTGTAATATCAACTTATATCGTTAGACGCATTGGTCTCTCCAATATGAAACGTCTTTTCATAACAGGGGAAAGATTCAACTCAGAGTATGCAAAGGAAATAGGGCTTATAGATTATGTTATATCCGAAGACGAGATTGATGAACAAATTCAGAATTATGTTAAACTCCTTCATTCATCAGGACCAAAAGCAGTAGAAGAAGTAAAAAAACTGGTTGATGCATGCGAGAAAATGGACGTGGAGAATTACAAAGAGTATACTGTAAAAAAGATAGCAGAGCTAAGAGTTTCAAAAGAAGGGCAGGAAGGGATAAATGCATTTCTTGAAAAAAGAAAAACAAAATGGGGCGGGTAATTTTTGTTTAAAAAAATCCTTGTAGCAAATCGTGGGGAAATTGCAGTAAGAATCATTAAAGCTTGCCAAGAGATCGGCATCAAAACTGTGGCAATTTACTCAAAGGTAGATAAAGCTGCTCCACATGTTCAACTTGCTGATGAAACAATAAATCTTGGAGATCCAACCCCTGTAGAGAGTTACCTTAATATCCCTAAAATCATAAAGATAGCTCAGGACATAGGTGCCGAGGCGATACATCCCGGGTATGGTTTTCTTGCTGAGAATCCAGATTTTGCTCAATCTTGTAATGATGTGAATGTAAAATTCATTGGACCTTCACCTAAAGTTATAAGCTTGATGGGGGATAAAATCGCTGCAAAAAAGACAATGGAAAAAGCAATGGTACCTGTAATACCCGGTTATCATGGTGTTGAACAGGATAATGCCGCTCTTGTCAAAGAAGGAAAGAAAATTGGTTTTCCACTGTTAGTAAAAGCTGCTGCTGGTGGCGGTGGTAAGGGGATGAGACTTGTTCGTTCTGAGAATCTCTTAGAAGAGTCTATTGAGGGTGCAAAGCGTGAATCCAAGTCAGCTTTTGGTGACGACACTGTTTTTCTTGAGAAATATCTCGATAAACCAAGACATATTGAGTTTCAAATTCTTGCTGATGAACATGGAAATGTAATTCATCTTTTTGAAAGGGAATGTTCCATTCAAAGAAGACATCAGAAAATCATTGAAGAAACACCTTCGCCTGTTATGACCCCGCAGCTCAGAGAAAAAATGGGAAACGCTGCAGTTGCTGCCGCAAAAGCAGTTGGCTATACAAATGCTGGAACTGTTGAATTTATGGTTGACGGTGACCTTAATTTTTATTTCATGGAGATGAATACGCGTTTGCAGGTCGAGCATCCAATAACTGAGATGACAACTGGTATTGATCTTGTTAAATGGCAACTCAGAATTGCAAGTGGAATGAAACTATCGCTTAAACAAAAGGATTTAACACAACGTGGTCATGCTATAGAATGCCGCATCTATGCTGAGGACCCATCTAACGGTTTTTTGCCAAGCATTGGAACCCTTGAAAAAGTAGAAGCTCCAACTGGACCTAATATTAGAGACGACTCTGGAATTTATTCTGGCATGAAAGTAACACCATATTATGATCCTATGCTTGCAAAACTCATAGCATACGCTGAAAATAGAGAAGAGAGCATTAACAAGATGATATGGGCACTTTCACATTATGTAGTTATGGGTGTTACTACTAACATTTCATTTCTTAAAACATTACTTAAGCATCAGGAATTTATAAAAGGTAATATTACCACTCATTTTATTGACGATTACTTTAAGGATTGGACAGTTACAAAGAAGGGTTTACCAATTGATGCAATAATAGCATTAGCTGTTTATGATTCCATACATTCAAAAAAACAGGAGATTGTAAGATATAAAGAAACTGATCCTCATTCACCGTGGAAACATGTTGGACGGTGGAGAGTTGGAGGGAAGGGGGTATAGTAGTTGTTTATAAACTATGAGCATGAAAATCATGTATACAATGTTTCAATTGAACGTAGTGAAAATCAATTTTTCATAACTTATAATAATACTGAGTATAAGGTGGAAGCAGAAGAAATTAAACTAGGGCAATTAAAGATAAAAATTGGTGATAGACTTATCAAATCAGTTATTACTGAGGGTGGTAAAGAAAAGTTTGTATTTGTCGATGGGGAGGTCTTTAAAGTCAGGCCTATAGAGCTTACCGGAATGAAAAAAACAAAGAAAAAAGAAGAAGGGGATCTTTGTTCACCAATATCTGGTAAAGTGGTAAATGTGAAGGTGGAAAATGGTGACTCTGTTAAAAAAGGAGATATTCTCATGATAATAGAGGCTATGAAAATGGAATATTTAATTCGCGCACCGTTTAATGGTAAAGTTGAAAAAGTGAATTTTAAAGAAAAAGATCAAATTGAAATTGGTCAAAAAACTGTAGAATTGGCAAAAAGTAAGGAGGGCTAAACTATGGATATTATTGAAAGTAATATAGATATATCAAGTAAGGATTATAAGGAGAGCTCTAAACATTATGAGCTACTTATTAAAGATTTTAAAGAAAAAATTGCTATTGTACAAAAAGGTGGCGGAGAGGAAAAAATTAAACTCCATAAATCAAGGAACAAGATGCTTGCTCGTGAAAGGATTGATGCATTACTTGATCCAGATACACCGTTTATGGAATTCAACTCCCTTGCTGCATTTGGAATGTATAATGACAAAGCACCATGTGCTGGTATTGTAACAGGCATTGGTATTATTCATGGTCGTGAGGTAGTAATTGTTGCAAATGATGCAACTGTTAGTGGTGGAACATATTATCCAATGACTGTTAAGAAACATTTGCGGGCACAAAAGATTGCTATGAAAAATAATCTCCCATGTATATACCTCGTTGATTCTGGAGGTGCTTTTTTGCCAATGCAGGATGAGGTATTCCCAGACCGCGAACATTTTGGTAGGATTTTTTACAACCAAGCTGTAATGTCATCTATGGGGATCCCTCAGATATCCGCAGTTATGGGTTCATGTACAGCCGGTGGAGCATATGTACCTGCAATGTCAGATGAAACAATAATTGTCAAAGGAACAGGAACTATTTTCTTAGGTGGACCTCCGCTTGTTAAAGCAGCTACTGGTGAGGAGGTAAGCGCTGAGGAGCTAGGTGGTGCAGATGTCCATTGTAAAGAAAGTGGAGTATCAGATCATTATGCCAATGATGATAAGGAAGCAATACATCTGACTAGAAATATTGTTGAAAATCTTAATCGGCCAGATAAAACGCATCTTGATGTCCGCAAACCTGAGGAACCAGCATATAACATTAAGGAAATATATGGAATTATACCAAAAGATTCTAGGAGACCATTTGATGTTAAAGAAATAATTGCTAGACTTGTTGATGGCTCAAAGTTCCATGAATTTAAAACACTATATGGTAAAACAATTGTCTGTGGTTTTGCCAGGATAATGGGATATCCTGTTGGAATATTGGCAAATGATGGAGTATTGTTTTCCGAGTCAGCTCTAAAAGTTTCACATTTTATCGAAATGTGTTGCCAGCGGAAAATACCACTAATTTTCCTACAAAACATTACTGGTTTTATGGTTGGAAGAAAATACGAGGCAGGCGGGATTGCAAAGGATGGTGCGAAGATGGTTAGTGCTGTTGCAACCGCAAATGTTCCTAGATTTACAGTTATTATTGGCGGGTCTTTTGGGGCTGGTAATTACGGTATGTGTGGTCGAGCATATGGACCACGACAACTATGGATGTGGCCAAACGCTCGTATCTCTGTTATGGGTGGTGAGCAAGCAGCTAATGTTCTTTTGACTGTTAAGAAAGATCAACTTTGGAGGAAAGGTAAAGAACTGACAAAGGAAGAAGAAAAAGCTATAACTGAGCCAATACTAAAAAAATATGAAACAGAGGGAAGCCCATATTATAGCACAGCAAGAATATGGGACGATGGAATCATTGATCCTGTGGATACCAGAATGGTACTTGGACTTGGAATATCTGCATCACTAAACGCACCTATACCAGATTGGAAACCAGGCATTTTCCGGATGTAAAAAATTTATGTAATTAGTCGATCAAGGGCCTTATATCCTCTAATGACATCTTTTTCATCAACAATAAAAGTGATTTCGAAATCAATTGAAATAACTTCAATGATGTTGATGTTCTCCCAGGCAAAATTTCGAATAATTTGAAATAATACTCCTGGAATATTAACTAATTTTTTACCAATGCTAAAAGATAAGGATACAAGGTTATCTTCTATGCTAAATATTCTTTCGTTTTGTAAAAAATTACATATTTTGTCTTTATAACGTTCATTAGTAATAATATTAACCGAGTTTCTCCCATAGATTATGTGAAGAATATCCCCTTTTTCAAATTTGATGACGTCATATATTCGTTTTAGTTTATCAAACAAACCTGGAGTCTTTTGAACATTAATGTCAATAACATTTGTTTTTACGTTTACCTCTGAAGAACCAGCATCAAACTTAATTTCTTTAAATTTAACAATCATTTTTTCGGCATATCTTCGAATTGCTGCTACAATTGCATAATGCGCAACTTCCTTTCTTAATTCTTCTTCAATCTCTGATTTAAGTTGTTTTGCTACAGAACCATATGAAGCGATTCCTTTTCCTATTGCCTCTTGCAGATATATATTCTCGTCAACAAGTTTATTGACAACATGGGCTATTGTAACCATATTTCCATCACAATTTTATTATAAAACATGTATTATATAAATCTAGTAGATTAATTTTGTATCAAAATAATTTTAAAATACAAACTTTTGTAACAGTTAGTAATTATTATAACTATATTCCTCTAAAAAGTAAAAATCATAACAATTTGAAAAAATTGTCCAGTGAAATAATAGTTTTATAAATAGTTAGATGATATCAGATTTGGTGAGAGGGAAGCAGTCATGAAAGATAGAATCTTAAAAGACATTTTAGACTGGTATGACAGACATGAAGATAAAAATACTGTTTTTATTGAAGATTTCGTTGATAAAGTGATTGATAGAACAGCAGATGCTCTTTTTGATGAAATTAAAGAAGGGTTTAGAGACGAATTTAAGAAAGGAAATTTAAAACACCCATTTATAATTTCTAGTGATTACTATCTATATCTCAAATTAAAAGATATTAAAAATAAATTTATTAAAACTAAAAAGCTTGAGATATCTGAAGATGAGATCTCTACTGAAAAATTTGAATAATAAATTTCTGCATGACCAACACTTGAGCACCATGCAACTTTCTTGTCACGGCTTTTAACTGATTTGGGAATTTCTTTGCATTCATCTTAACCATATGCGCTAGGTTCAACCAGCATTCTCGTTTTACTCCTGAAACTTCTAAAAAAATACTTATAAAAAATAATAGAATAGTTGATCTTCAGTTTGTAGGTACTATTAGGAATGCTGATCCCATTTACAGCCTTATGAAAAAGGGTTCAGATATTAGCGGTATTGAAAATAGACTGCTTGATGATAATTTTGTGATTGCACCTAATATCTATAATTATAAACCTGCAGCTGCTATTATAAAGGTGAATCCAAAATACATGAGAACTATTCCAAATATAATCATTAGAGGCTTATACCATTTTAATCCCATAACATTTGTTCCTTTTTTTGATAAATAAGCAACTCCAGTTAGCCAAACATAATCCATCCATACATGAAATATGAACATAAATACTACACCAAGCAAAGCAGCAAGCTCAAGAGCTATTACTATTAATTGAGCTCCTACTGTCAACCACCACAAAATAAAATAAGGATTCAAACCTGTAAAAGCCAAACCAATTAGAAATAAATGTCGATAAACCGACTTTGGTTCTTTTAATTCTTCAGGTTTAAAAATAATTGAGTTTTTTATTTGAATAGCCCCAAATACAATAAGCACAATTCCTCCTGTAAATCCAATGGCTATCTTTACCATTGGTTCACTTGCAACTGTAAGTAGCCCAAGTGCAAGTAGCATTATGAGTAAGAATTCAACAACAGAATGTGCAATCGAGAATACAAGACCGGTTTTCGCACCATACTTGGTTCCATGTGATATTGTTGCGAAAAACAAAGGACCTGGTGCGAGGGCACCTGAAGCAGTTAATACTACTATGGTTACAATGAAACCAATTATTTCCATTGAAAAAGGAAAACAAGGTTTTTTTATAATAAACTTACTTAGTTACAAATTTAATAAAGGAAAATAAAAAAAGAGATGGAAAACTTAAAGTGTCTTTAACCCACTGTCTATGAAAAGTCTCCCTATTACAAAACCATAAAATGTTTCTTCAAAGGCATATTCACCGACAGTTGCTGTTACTTCAATAACAACTGGTCCAAATCTTAGCACTATAGATCTTGGTTCTGTAGATATTTTTTGTGTAATACCTGGACCAAGTTCATCAATTGAGCCATTAGCTGAAACGTTTATCCTGTTTAGTAAGCCACCTTTGACAGTTATATTCCAGCCGATACCAGTAAGTTCTTCTTCGACAATATTTTTGATTTTTGCTTGTATTTCACCAAAGCTGTATTTTGCAATTCCGAATTCAAGATCAGGTTCTACTGTAGGACTATATGGCTCCATTAATGGATAATTGTCCTTGTTACCTACACTAGGAATATAATACGGAGTGTCAACTATTCCATTACTATCGTTATCCCATGCGCCTTCACTTGGCTCATCAAAATCATCCCAGTAGTTACCTTCTCCAAATGTAGAATTCCAACTATTATTTTTATAATCATCATATGCTTGCACGGTGTTATTGAAAAAACTGTTGTGATATATGGAACTATCAAAGTTAGAGCCTTCTAACGCAATACCATAAGAACAATTTTCAATTGTATTATATTGAATAGAATTATTATTAGATGCACCAAGATATACACCTGAAAAAAAAGCTCTACATTTATTTCCAAAAATATAGTTATTATCACTATAATAAAGGTAAATTCCAATAGAATTAGTTGATAATGAGTTCATTGTATCGAATTTACTATTTTGAATTGTGTTATTATTTGAAAAATAAAGCATCACTCCATAATATCCAGTAATATCAACGTTAGAAATCAAAAATGAGGAACAATTTACTAGAATAATGAGACCTGCATCACTTGGAATATTAATTCCGATTTCATCTCTGTGCATGTAAATTGGTTTATCATTAACAGTGTTACTTGTATCTATATCATTATCAACACTATAACGATCCATTTCAATAGTACAGTTAAATAAATCATTTTCTCTGAAAGTGTTGTTGAAGGACTCTGTTGATAAACAAATACCTAAGCCATCTCTTATAGTATTTCCATTTATATTATTATGACGTGAATCAAAAAAACTTAGGCCTATTGCGTCTTTGACGCCGAAAATGAGGTTATTCAATATTTTATTATTGTGAGATTTTATTAGTGCAATACCTCTTTGATATCCTGTATGAATGATCTTATTTCCTTCAATGATAACGTTTGATGAAATATTAATTTCATCTTGTGACTCTATTAAAAAAGTATCCTTATTTTCACTATTATTTCTTAATGTAAACCCAGATACATTTACATATTCACCAACTATCCGGATAACATTTCCTGAATTATTACCATCTATAATAGTTGTATCTCTATCTTCACCTATTAGATTGATTAAATCTTTTGTTATATTTACATTTTCATAATAAGTTCCATTATAGACATAAATGGTATCACCAGACGAAGCATTGTTTATCCCCTCTTGAATAGTTTTTACATGAGTAGCATTATACCAACTAGGATCAGCATCATCGTCAACATAAATTGTATTACCACTTAATCCAACTATAGACTTTTCTCCAAATACAGATGTCATTGTTAAACAAGATAACAATAGCATTCCAATTATTCCAATTGCAAATATTCTCTTTTTCATATTTATCACTTCGTAATCTTTTTTTATTAAAATTAGGCTGATTTAATACTATATAAGCTTTTCATTACAACCATTATCTAATCTAAAAAAAGATATCAATTTTGACGAATTCTTTTTTTATTTATTATTAATTTCCAAAAACCTTTCAGCCATTTTTTTCCGAATTAGCAAATGTATTTTAGACTCTTGCAATATATCCCCTCAACAAAGCAATTAAAATACGGAGGGAAAACATGATTACAAAAACAATTATGTGTCCTAAATGTAAAAACCAAGTAACAATTGAGGGTAAACCTGGAGAAAAAAAAAATATCACTTGCGAAAAATGTAATACAAAAGGTGTTTTTACATTTCCAAGTGATAAACCTATTAAAAAAGCAGATGTAGGTCCTGCTGCAATTGAAGTTAATGGTCTTACTAAAATTTATAAAGATCTAAAAGCTGTTGATAACCTTTCATTTAATGTTCGAAAGGGAGAAATTTTTGGTCTTCTTGGTCCTAACGGCGCAGGGAAGAGTACAACAATTAAAGCAATCTTAAGCCTAATTCGTACAAATTCAGCTAATATAAAAATTAATGGACATGACATTAAAACGGATGGTGTTGAAGCAAGAAGATCTGTTGGATATCTTCCTGAAAGGGTTTCATTTTACAATAATCTTAATCCATTACAAACAATGCATTTTTATTGTGAACTATGGGGAGTAGATAAATCTATAGCAAAACCTCTTATAAGAGAAGTTGGACTAGAAGATGCAATAAAAAGGAAAGTGGGGAATTTTTCAAAAGGTATGGTTCAACTATTGGGTGTAGCTCAAGTAATGATTGGTAAACCCCCTGTATATATCCTTGATGAACCTATGGGAGGTTTAGACGCGAGATGGGTTAAGACGATTAGAGAAAAAATAAAATATTTAAATGAACAGGGTGCAACAATTCTTTTTTCATCTCATATTCTTAGTGAGGTAGAGAATCTTTGTGATAGAGTTGCAATTATTAACAAAGGAAAATTAATCGCTGAAGATACAGTTCCTAACCTTAACAAATATTTGCAAATCAAACCACGTCTTGAAATATCAATTTTAGGATTAAATGGTAAAGTCCCAGAAGAAATAAGGAAAATGAAGGGCGTTGAAAGTGTAAATGCAGAGGGCGATATACTATATGTCACATGTGAATCATCGATTAGAATCGAAGTTATTGCAAAATTAAAGGATTTAGGATACAATATTAAGGATATCATAACCATAGAACCTTCTCTTGAGGATGCTTTTATTAAATTAATAGATAAGGAGGAGGGGGGCAATTAATGGCAATTATAAATCCTAAAACAATTTATACTATAGCAAAAAAAGAATTCATGGACAATATTAGAAGTAAATGGATAATATTAATATCAATTATTTTTATAATTTTGACAATTGTTTCTGCATATGTTGCAGGGGGAACAAGCGATGAAGTATTTGGAGGTATGGAAGCCACTGTTGTTTCACTCATGAGTATTTATACTCTTATCATTCCATTAATTGCTATTTTGCTTGGATTCTCAACAATTGCCGGAGAAGCTGAAACGGGTTCTCTATCAGTAGTTCTTTCATATCCTGTAAAGAGAATAGAAGTTCTAATAGGTAAATTCCTTGGACTTGGTTCTGTATTAGCTGTTACTCCAATGATAGGATTTGGTATAAGTGGTATAGTTATTGCAGCTGTTATTGGTGCAGAAGAAGGTTTAGCATTTCTCGTATTCATAGCACTAGCAATTGTATTAGGTTTAATATATTTAAGTTTAATAATTTTCATTTCTGCACTTTGTAGAACTCGTGTGAGAGCTATTGCAGGAGGAGTTGCCTTATTTTTTTGGGCTATGATATATGGGATAATTATTATGGCTATCTATGTGGGAACTGGGGGAGATTTAACAAAACTAATGACAGGTCAAGCTACCTACCCTGATTGGCTTTTCGGTTCGATTATTTTTAGCCCAGGTGATTTAAACCAGATGGCTGTAATGAGAGCGTTTGATCTAAATCAAGCAATGGGAATTAATCTTGAAGCCCCAGATTGGATGAGTATGCCTTTTCTTATTGTTGTTCAGATGTTATGGATAATTATACCATTGTTCTTAGCATACTACTTCTTTAAGAAGAGAGATATATAAATAGAACCATAGTAAGTAGCTACAATAATTCAACCTTTAACTATTTAAATAAAGAAATATTTACAGTTGTTAATTTGGGGGTGAAAAATATCAAATCACGATTTCATAAATTTAAGATGAGTCTTTTTTGTAGGATTTCTAATCCATATAGTATTTTGTTTCATGTTGCAGGGATTGTTTGTCTTATTTGGTTTTTAACACGAGTTTTACCAAAACCAGATAGGATAAATTACCCTTGCCAGCAGGTATCCATGACTGTAGCATCGAGCTATATTATTTTCTGGAGTATATTATGGAGTGCATTGTTTCATGGACTTGCTTTTTGGGTTAGGCGGGCCAAAACCAAAACTACAGCAATTTTACCAGTTATTTTAGTTAGCTTTGTTTTAATATTCTCTGTTTCAAGTGGAGTCTTTGCAAATTTCGATAACAATGAGTATTTAGAAGCAAGCAATTGGGAACCAACTCCTAACGAACCTATTGGAACACCACGAGGTGTGAATCCTGGACGTGTTGTTTGGGTATGGAACCCAAATGCTACAAGAGATAATTTGATTGGATTTTGGTGGTTGAAGATAAATAATAATCAAAATGTTATTGATGAAATGTTTTCAAATGGATTGCATGTATTAACTGATGTGGAAAATGATAAGAAGGCATGGGATATTTTATTTAAATATTTTAATCAAGCCCATGGATATGGTGATATTGAATATCAACCTGGAGAGAAAATTGCAATTAAGTTAAACCTGAACAACTGTTGGGTCCCTTATTATATGGTAGATAACCAGATAGACGCAAATCCCTATGTAGTTAAAACACTTCTCAAGCAACTTGTCAATATTGTTGGTGTAGCTCAGAAAGACATCACAATTTACGATGCAGCACGTCCAATGCAAAACTGGTTTTATAATCGTGTTTATTACGAAAATTATCCAACAATACCATTGGTGCCAGAATTTCCAGATATAAATTATGTTGATTCAACTGGAGGTGCTGTTGGACGGCAAAAAGTTGAAGCAAGCACAGAAAAAATTTACTTTTCAGATGAATCTGGTCTAATTAGAACACTTCCTACTTGTGTAGCCGATGCAAAATATATCATTAATATGCCTCAGTTGAAAAAGCATCCTAGGGAGAATGGTGTAACTTTATCAGGGAAAAACATGTTTGGAACCTGGATCGAATCTGTCCCCGAAATCCATCCTTACCATTATGCAGCTCATATCATTGGTAATCCTACTCCACAGACTGATCTCTTAGCCCACAAGGAAATAGGGGGTAAAACCTTATTGTACATTGGAGATGGAACGTATGGAACCTTAGAAGATCAGAAAATAATTGAAAAATTTCAGATGTATCCCTTTAATAACGATTGGACCAACAGTCTTTTCTTCTCACAAGATCCCATTGCTATTGATTCTGTAATGTATGACTTTCTACATTTAGAAGCTATTTCAAGTGAAGGATCACAAAACTATCTTCATCAATCTGCAGATCCACCATCAAATGTCTATGATCCTGAGAATGACGGTGTCTTTTTATCAGATAGCCTTGGCGTTCATGAACATTGGAATAAATCTGTTGATATTTTTTCAAATGATAGATACTCTGGTCCATCTGGCAATGGAATTGATTTTATTACTATGGGTAAAGAACATTCTCAACCTAGTGTTCTAATTACTCAGCCGATGAAGAGGCTTTTGTATATTTCAGGGGAACAGAAATTTCGTATTCCAGTAACTATTGTTATAGGTAATATTGATGTAGAGGCAGTGGTAAATGGTGTATCTAGTGATGTTGAAAGAGTTGAATTTTATATTGATCAAGGTTTGAAGTATACGGATTTTGAAGAGCCATACATGTGGACATGGCAAGAGGGGTCAATTTTTAGGCATACCTTGAAAGTTGTTGCTTATTATGATGAGAGAAGCAGTTTAGAGGACGAAATAGTCGTTTGGAAGTTCGGTTAAAGCTCTATAAAATACTGCAAATTTTAATATAAGAAACAACTATTATCAATTTCTAATTAAGTGGAGGGAAAACCTATGGCTGATGAAAAAAAAGGAAAAACTGAAGAAGCCGCCGAAAAAACTGGAGAATTTGTAGGAAAAGTAGGAAAAAAAGGGTTTAAAGTTGTAAAAGGATTTGGTAAAGGCGTAATAAAAGGTGCCACCAAGAAAAAGAAGTAAAGATTTAAGTAATAATTAGCTTTCAAGTATATGAAATAAGATGATGTGAGGAGATAATATGAAAATGAAAATATTTGTTGTCTGTATTATTATAGGCTTACTTGTGTTTGCCTGTGGTTGTATAGAAGAAAAAGAAGAAGGAACTGGAGCAGAAGTTCCAGTTGAAACAGCACTTGTTACAATTCAAGTTACTGATAAGATAACTGAAACTTTTGATCATGTAAATATTACTTTTTCTGAAATTAAAATTCATAAACAAATGGACGACGATAATGCATCTTGGATTACAATTACGCCAACTCCTACAGAGGTTGATCTTATTTCTCTAAATCTTAGTAGCATCAATGCTACTCTTGGTGTTGCTGAGATAGAAGCGGGTAACTATTCAAAACTTTGGATCAATGTTACAAAAGCCCATGGTGTTTTAAGTTCAACAGGTGAAACTGTAAATATAACTGTTCCATCCGGATGGTTGAAGATTCAACAGCTGCATTTGTTTAATTTATCAAAAGGAAATCATACAATTACAATTGATATTGATCTAGAAAGCTCAATACATACTTTTCATGGAGGCGAGGAATATAAGTTTATACCAGTTATAAGTAGTATGGAACAGCATCATGAAAACCAGTTAAAATTCCAGGAGCACAATCATAGTCAAATCAAGAATTTGGTAGGAAATAGAGCTCCAGCAATTGATATTCTTGTAAATGGTACTCTGGTAAAGAAAAATGCCTGGGTAAATGCAAATGAGAGCCTTGAATTTAATGCATCTGCTACTCTTGATTTAGATGGTGATGAACTAACTTTCGCCTGGGATTTTGGTGATGGAAGTGAAATACAAACAGGAGCCATTGCAAATCACAGTTTTTCAGATTTAGAGAACAACTACAAAGTTACATTAACGGTCTCTGATGGAACAGATGAAGCAATAGCTGAAATAATAATCAATGCTCATGTAAACGGTTGGGGTAATGGACACGGACAAGGCTAGTTGTCTGTAGAAATTTAAGGATATATAAGGCTTTCATCACTGTTAATCTAAATGTTTGTACTGATAGGGTTACTAGTACCTCCGCCTATTGTTAAACTTGGATCACCAAGAAGAGTCCATTCTTGAACGGTTTTTGCATCAATAGAGTGAACTCCTCCAGAGGGTGTTTCCCAATCGATTGGGAAGGTGTCCACATAGCGGCTCAATGCATTTTTCCATATCTGACCAAGAATCACTGTATCATCTGCATATTCCTTAAAGAATTGCACATTAAGCCAATCTGTTCCACCACCGCCAAATTCAACTCCATACCAAGCTAAACCAGTGGCTCCAAGAGTTGCAATTGAACCACCATTTGGCTTACTGACTAACTGCCAACTCCAGCATTCTTTCAACCATTTTTGAGGACTCCAGGTTTTAATAAAATTAAACGATGCAACAGAAAATTCACTGTTGTGACATCCACCAACAAGACAGACTGGAAGTTTATGCTGGTTAGATAAAAACAATAAATTATAGCTATAAAGTCTGCCTAAAGGAGTTTTTTCAGGTATAAAGGTGTAGGTAACCCAGGCACCTGTACTGCCATGACCAGATAAATACCAAAATCCACATCCCTTGTTTACTTCTCTTATTATATTCCAACCATTTTTTGTTAATTCACCGTTTGATGCCCAGAGTTTAATAGGAATAAAATCCTCCATAGCATCAACAGCTCGTTGGTTATTTATCTCACCTTCATAACCTTCGAATTCTTCATATGTATCTCCACCAACAACAACCATTCTTTTAAACCAAGAAGGATCAGCAGGTTGTTTTTCATAATTGATAATCTTATTCACCACAATTTCTACTTCTGATTCATCCACACATGCTAATCTACCAAGACAAACATCAGGAGTAAGATTGATAGGTCTGTCTTCAGCTATCTCACCGTCCCATTCACCATAAATCTCATCACCGTCAGAATCCCAACTGCAAAAATCACCAACATCATCGTAAATATCTGCATAATAAAGTTCACTGATAAACTTTAGTTCCAGGTTCTTTGAATAATTATCATTATTATAGCAATAACGAACAGGTATTTGCTTAATGCTTCCAACGAAAAGTACATAGGTAATATGCCAGTTTTCTATTGCATCTTTAATGAAGTATTTTATTTTCTCTTGATTATCACGGCCTTGCACTTCAAAATACGAGCCGCTATAAATATCGTCAAGTGAAACAAACTTTGTTATTATTCCAAGATTAGTTTTATGTTCAATAAAAGGCTCAAGACTTGAATTATAGCTTAATGGAGCAATGATAATCATATCATAATTATCAAGAGCTATGGATTTTGAATTATCTTGAAAAATTGTAAAAGGTCGACTCAATCGTATATGACCTGCATCTACAACCATTGGTACAATCGATGTTAACAACAATAGTAATACCAAAAATATTATCCTTACTATCTTTTTTTGCATAGTTCTTACCCCCGTATGTGTTATAGAAAGAAGTATTATTAATAAATATCTATAAAAATTAAAATTACTATTTATTAAAAATCCCTTGCATTCAATGAAACATAACACTTTCAATTTCACTAATGTTTAACAATCCCCGTAGTTCCTCATCTGAAACAGTTCCTTTTTCTTTTGACTTCACGTAGCGCATTATTCTGGTGATATTATCATTATTAGTAGAAACGCCAATCTGTTGCAGTTTTTGTTTAATCGTTTGTATACTAGCCATCTTGTCTAAGATAAATTTTCTATTTCTTCCTACAAGCTCGGCAGGAAATACTTCATAATACGAAGGATCATGAAGAACAGCTGCAACATGCAAGCCTGCATTATGTACAAAAGCATTTTTCCCAACAACAGGAGTATTCGGTGAAATATTTATTCCAGAAAATTCCGATACCTTTTGTGATATTTTTGAAATCATTTCTAGTTTCCAGTTGTTTTTTACACAATAGAGCGAATGCAACGCAAGACAAAGTTCTGAAAGCGGAGTAATTCCTACTCTTTCGCCTAATCCATTAACTGATACATCAATCATTGTCACTCCAGCTTCATAGGCTGCCAATGCATTTGCTGTAGCAAGGCCTAAATCGTTATGACAATGGGCGTTAAATTTTACTTTTATTTCAGATTGCAAACTTTTTATAAGATCATACATTCTTGTAGGAGTTACTGCTCCAACTGTATCTGCTATACTTATTCTATCCGCACCTGCTTCAACAGCTGCTCTAGATACTTTAATTAAAGAGGTAAAGTCTGTCCTAATAGCATCTTCAGGAGTATATCTAACTTTTAATCCATAGTCTTTTGCATACTCAATTGTCTCTGTTATTAGATCAGTAACTTTATTTATATTTGATCTGAATTGTTGTTCGAGTCTACGGTTTGAAACACAGAAAAATATACCAACCCAATCCACATTGCAAGATCTAGCGACATCTATGTCTTCTTTTATTGCTCTACAATGAGCCAATATTTCTGCATTATACCCCTGATTAGATATCTCTTTGACTCCTCTAAAAATATCCTTAGATACCCTTGGGTGACCTGCCTCTATTATATCTACTCCAAACTCATCTAGTAAACTAGCAATTGTGAGCTTTTCTTCTACACTAAAGGTTATACCCGGAGTTTGTTCACCTTCCCTAAGTGTAGAGTCAAGTATTTCAACCACTTGTTCACCTATATTTCATTCTTCTGATGGCCCCAAATGCAAACCAACTAGATGATCTCCAGTAACTTCCATTTCAGTACCACATCCAGGGCAATCAACTACTGCTCCCTGCTCTGGATTTTGTAGATCTATTCTTGTACTACATTCTGCACATTCAAACATAATATTATCGTTAAAATATCAACAATAAGTTATATATATACTTAATGTGATTATAATCACAAAATTCGAGGGTATTTGTAATGGTAACTGTGAGCCATATTGTCCAAAAATTGGTCAATGAAAGAGTTTTTATTCAAGAATCCATGAACAAAAAAATCATTTCATATGCATCATTAGCAAAACAACTACAACCAGAGATAGAAGAAGAATTAGAAAAACCAGTTAAAAATCATGCAATAGAAATGGCTCTCCGCAGATATGCAGACCAACTACAAAAAAAACATAAAACCATATCTTTTGATTATTCATCAGATATCATCATGAAAACACAAGTATGTGACATCTCAGTTTTACGTTCACCGATGTTACTTAAAAATTTAAAAAATTTTTATAATATTGTACAACTTGAAAAAGGAGATATTCTTAATATTATACTTGGAAGTAACGAGGTAAGCATTGTCACAAACGAACGATATAAACAAAAATTTTGTGATATGCTAAAAAATGAAATTGTTCTTAATGTTGAAGAAGAACTTGTTTCCTTAACAATGACGCTTTCTAAAAACTTCCTCAACACACCAGGTGTCATATTCAACATTATTCGTAACATCGCTTGGGATAATATCAACATTTTTGAAATCGTTTCAACAAATACTGAATTAACATTTATTATTCACAAAAAAGATGCTATGAGAGGTTACAAAGCATTAGAAAAACTTATCCCTCAATAGATCTAGAGTTCTTCTGAAAATCTTCACCAGTCCAACAGTATAAACATAGTTTGTCTTTTGGTAAACCTATTGCCTCAACCATATCATCCAATAGTTGATATCTTAATGATGTTACATCTAGATCTTTAGCAATCCAATCAAGCATTTTTTGATATTTCTTTGATTTAGGATCCGAATATTCAGAAACATCTTCGATATCTTTCCCTTCAAGTGCTTTTATTGCTTTCCTAGCAGCTAATTCATCGACGCTCCTTGCAGACAAATTATATATGCACGGAAACATCAATGGTGGACATGCAGGTCGTACATGTACCTCTTTAGCACCAGCATCTTTCAATTTTGTAATTGTAAAATTTTTTAGTTGCGTTCCTCTAACAATTGAATCTTCACATAAAATGATCCTATTCCCATCAGCAATGTCTTTATTCGCTATTAATTTTAATAAAGCAACTCTATCTCTTCTATCCTGTGTCAAAGGTGTGTAACTCCTCCCGTAGCCCGGTGTATATTTAAACAAAACCCTTCTAAATGGTTTGCCAGACTTTATAGCGTACCCGATAGCATGAGCTGTTCCAGAGTCAGGAACTCCTGAAGCTAAATCTATTTTAACATTATCTCGTTTGGCTAAAAACTTTCCACAATTTTCTCTTACCTTCTCTACATTTATACCCTCATATGTAGAAGCTGGAAATCCTGTATAAATCCATAAAAAGGCACATATTTTGTTGGTTTTAGTCCCAGCTTTTTTCTTTCCAATGCCTTTTTTACTGATAAAGACAATTTCCCCTGGAGAAAGAAATTTTTTAATTTTAAAACCTAAATTTGGAAATGAGCAGGTTTCACTTGTAACTGCAATCTCATCTTTTTTTTCACCAATAATCAAGGGGGTTACCCCATATCTATCTCTTACACAATATATTCCATCCTTTGTCAATAAAAGTAAAGATATCGATCCATCAATCTTATCGTACATCTTTTCAATACCAGTAATAATGCTATCCTCTTGGTTAATTAAGTAGGCAACAAGTTCTGTTGTGTTGATATCGCCCTGCCCAAGTTCACTAAAAGAAATCCCCTTTTTGATTAATGTTTTTGACAATGCGTCTTTGTTAGTTACTAGGCCAGCGCAACATATTGCAAAAGGCCCAAATTTACTTTCAAAACTTAATGGTTGAGGATCTTTATCAGATATCACTCCAATGCCCAAATTACTTTTTATTTTATCAGAGCCTTCGTAAAACTTTGATTTAAACTGTGAATTATCGATATCATGGATTTTCTTAACAGGCATTCCATTATTTTCATCGATAAAAGCAATTCCTCCATACTCGGTACCTAAATGACTATGGTAATCGGTTCCATAGTACAGACTAGAAATACAATTTTTTTTGCTTACAACACCAAATAATCCGCTCATAATTCCCCCAATCAAAACGGAATCAGCGATGTGTATTTAATGATTATTAAATTAATAAAAGTTTAATTTGCAATTTAGAAATTAAAGACCTATAAGGTTTTGCTCCAATGATTTACTATTTTTTACAAATCATCGCCTTGTTTAAAACACAGATAGGGACCTTTAATTATGTTTAGTAAGGTTCCAACGCAGGATGTCTATCAAATTTAAAAATTGGAAAAATATTCAATTCTTTATGAATGGATTTTCGGAATCCAAAAATGATTTTTGGCATCCATCGCATGAATGATATTTTAAGCCCGATCCAATCGTCCCAGTAATTACTATCATAACAAATATTTTTTGACTCTGCAAATTTTTGATATTTCTTTTTATAAGAAAACACAGGTTGATCATGTTTAAAACATTTGATAAAATTATTATGATGAATATAGAAATTAATACCTCCTTCTAGATAACAACCATAGCTACAATTTCTGAATGTATTATTATATGCCTCACTATTATTTCCATGTAGCGAAATCCCACCTCGATGTATATTTTCAAAAGTATTATTTCTAATGACTAAGTTAGATGAATGGCTAATTATAATTCCAATGCTGGTATTATGTATAGTCATATTTTCTATTATGCAATTATGACAATCAAGGATAATTAATTGTCCTGCATCAGGATGAGATATTACAGTATTTTCCTCGTTCAAATGAAGATAGACTGGTTTACCATTTACCAAATTATTCAAAAAAACACAACTTAAAACATTACAGGGCGTGTCACCAAAAATAATACCTGAATTTTGGCATGAATTGTTCACAATATTATGATCCTTCATACGAATAAAATACATACCAAAAACATTAAATTGAAAATCATTACCTTCAACAGTACAATTTATCGGAAAATTCTTAATTTTTAAAAATTTTGAAAGACGATCTCTCCCAAAAAATAATCCCATAAAATTATTTTTAAAGGTATTATTAGAAATAGTATGGTTATTACTTGAAGCAACAAATAAACCATTTCCTTCAGTTCTAAGATAACCTGCATTAATTATCTCAAAACAAGAAACTGTACAACCGTCAGCATAAATTTCAATTACATTACCTTTACATCTTCCATCAACAACAGGTTTACCAATATCATAACCAGTATCTAGCTCATATGGGATTCCTATCAATGTTAGTTTTTTATTGACTCTAACACGTTCTTTATACGTACCGCTATAAACATTAATTGTATCCCCGGAATTTGCTTGATTAACAGCACACTGAATAGACTTAAAATCCCCATCACCTTCATTATCAACAATCCAAGTTTGAGGTGGCATAGTTCTATTAGTTTGTAATTTAACCGCCATTGTAGAAGAAAAACTTGATATCAAGAGTATAGAAATTATCGTCACCACAACTAAAAATTTTTTCATAAAAATAAATATATATACACTTATTAATAAGATTTATGTAATGCTCTTGTTGTTCATATCCAATTGCTAGATATTGTATGCATTATACCAATTCGGATAAAACTTTTGATGCACTCTCATGAATAACTATATCAGCCATATCATCCATTGGAGTTGGATCAATATTTACAATCACCAAAACAGCTTCATTCTTCTTTGCAATTCTTGGCATTGAAGCTGCAGGATATACTACAAGCGAACTACCTATTACAAAAAACATATCGCAGTTCTTCGCAGCAAGAGCAGCCATATCAAGTGCAACTTGAGGTAAAGGCTCACCAAAGAGTACAGTACTTGGTTTCAATATAGCCCCACAAGAGCATCTTGGAGGTAACTCTTTTTTTAACCGCCCATAAGCTTCATCCATAGAATAAAATTTATCACAGCTCGTACACAAAATTTTTCTAGTATTACCATGAAGTTCAATAACATCTGACTGCCCAGCTACCTGATGTAACCCATCAATGTTTTGAGTGATCACACGGTAAAGCTTCCCACGCTTTTCTAGCTCAACCAATGCATAATGACCATCATTAGGCTTAGCTTTCTTAATAACAGGATATCTTTCATCTTTAAAGAAGTTCCAATAATAGGAGGGCTCCTGAATAAAATAATTTATATCTGCATATATTGATGAATCATACTTTGACCAAAGACTACCAGCACCACGAAAGGTAGAAATACCGCTCTCAGCCGAAAAACCTGCTCCTGTAAACGCTACAATTTTATCCGAGGTTGATACAATTTTCTTTAGTTTAGAAATCTTCTCATCCATGTCTCAAGCCTTAACAAAAGCATTATATCTTTTTTCATCACCAATAGTAGTAACAGGACCATGACCAGTATAAACAATGGTATCATCTGGAAGCGTGTAAAGACGAGTTCGTATTGATTTTGCTAAATCTTCAAATGAACCTTTTCTAAAATCGGTTCTTCCAATACTACCCTGAAAAAGAGTGTCACCACCAAATAGCATACGATCATAAAGAAAGCTTACACCACCCGGTGAATGGCCTGGTGTATGAATAACCTCAAGTTCGAATCTTCCAACTTTTATCTTATCGCCATCTTCAATGAACTTATCCGGTTTTGGAGGTTGCTCAATATTTATTCCCCATCTGTTTGCAGCATTTAGACCATCTTTAAGGAAAAAGAAATCACCCTCATGAGCAAGAAAATCAGCTTTAAGCTCTCTTCTAAGAGAGGCTACAGCTCCAACATGGTCAAAATGACCATGAGTAGCAAGAATATAATTTATTTTAATATCAAGTTCGTTAACTTTTTTCAATATAATATTAGCATCATCACCTGGATCGATAGTAGCGCCTTGTTTTACAGCATCATCCCAAATAATATAACAGTTTGAAAATAATGGACCAACAATCAATGGTTCTACTTGAAGTTTAAAAGAGGTCATCTAGTTCATCACCTCTTGCACCAACAGCACATGCCCGAGACTAATCATAGGACCGGGGATATGGCCAGCACCTATCATACCTGCAAGCCATGGTGTACCATAAAAGGCTGAAATCTGAGGGATACTAATACTAAAAATTAACTCATCAAATTCTTTAGGTGAAATTTTATTTTCTTGCAAAAATCTCTGTCCAATTTCTGCAGCAAATTTAATCGAATGAAGGCTTTGGAAACTTCCGTGCCATGCACAAAATGGTGCGCCCCAATAACCACCATATGGTATATATATATCTCTAAAGACCATAACTTCTCCTGGTCCCAATATGAAATTAACCATATAAATTTCTATCTCCTTGTATCTGAAAATTACAATAAATTTATTATAACGAATTTAACATATCTTAACCCCTCAATATAGTTAAGCAGAGGAGGCAAAATAGATGGATTTTAGTTGGACAGATGAGCAGGAGATTTGGAGGAAAACAGCTAGAGATTTTGCTCAGAAAAAAATAAAACCAAAAGTAAGAGAGATTGATACTAATAAAAAGATACCAGAAGAAATCATCAAAGATATGGGAAAGCTTGGATTGCTTGCACCTACCGCATCAACTGAATATGGTGGAGCCGGAGTCGATTGGACCATGGCAGCAATTGCTGCAGAAGAACTTGGGCGAGCAGATATTAGTCTTGCAATTCCTGTTCTTTATCTTGTTGAAGCAGCATGGGGCTTTATCTTTAGTCAATATGGAACTGAAGAAGCAAAAAAGAAATATTTACCAAAAATTACATCAGGAGATGCCTTTTGCGGCATAGCTGTAACAGAACCTGAGGGAGGGTCTGATATAGTTGGAGCTGCTAAAACAAAAGCAGAAAAAAAAGGTAAAAACTGGTTACTTAATGGCGAGAAGATATTTATCAGCGGTATAACTGAATCAAGTAAATGGGGTGGTATTCATCTTACGCTCGCACGCACTAATCCATCTAAGGCCCATAAAGGATTTTCTTTTTTTGCATTACCGTTAAAAGATAACCCTAATGTCAAGACAACATTGTTCGAGGACATGGGACGAATGGGAATCTCAACAGGTGGTTTTACAATGGAAAATGTTGAGATACCTGAGAATCATCTCATTGGTAAATTTAATCGAGGCTTTTACTATGCTATGGAAGGTTTCTCAGCTGCTCGTGTTCTTATTGGAGCAACCTGTGTTGGAGCTTCAGAAGCAGCAATGGAACTTGGTATCGAACATATTAAAACAAGAAAAGCATTTGGACGACCATTAGGAAGCTTTGAAGGAATCCAATTCCCTCTTGCGGAACATCATTGTAATATCGATGCTGTAAAACTCCAAACCTACCGTGCTGCTTGGACAATGGATAAGATGTACAAGGAAAATAAGGCTACTCATCATGACGTTGCTATTGCAGCTGCTATAGCAAAGCTTCGTGCACCCATCTATGCATTTGGTGTAATGAATGAAGTAGCAGATTGGCTAGGCGCTACGGGCTATACAAAAGAATACCCAATAGAGATGGGTATAAGAGGAGTTAGATCATATTCGATTGGAGCAGAAGGGACTATGAATATTATGAAAATTATTATTGGAAGAGAACTTTTAGGAAAAGAGTTTTTACCATACAAGTAAGAATTTTTTATAACCCTAGTCTTTTTGATATAACCATCCTTTGAACCTCTGAAGTTCCCTCACCAATTTCACATAATTTTATATCTCTGAAATATCTTTCAACAGAATATTCACGGGTATAGCCATATCCACCAAAAATCTGAATTGCATTTCTTGTCGCTCTCATTGCTATTTCAGCTGCAAATAATTTTGCCATAGATGCTTCTATGCTAAAAGGTTTACCTTGGTCTTCTAAAAACGCAGCCCGATATACAAGTAAACGAGCAGCATCAACCTCGGTTGCAATATTTGCTATCATCCACTGAATCGCTTGAAATTTACTAATAGGTCGTCCGAATTGTTGTCTTTGTTTTGCATACTCAACACTATCTTCCAGAGCACCACGTGCAATACCAACTGACATGGCACCAATTGCATTACGACCCCTGTCAAGTATGTTCATTGCTCCAATAAATCCTAAATTTTTTTCTCCTAGTAAATTATCCTTAGGAACATGACAATTTTCAAAAATAAGTTCTGCGGTTCTACTACCTCTAAGACCAAGTTTATTTTCAAGTTGTCCAATTTTAAATCCTTTAGTATCCTTTTCGACAAGAATTGCACTAATTCCTTTTGCCCCTCTTTCTTTATCTGTTTTAGACATTACTACAACTACATCAGCTATATCCCCAGTAGTAATGAATTGTTTTGTTCCATTTATCACCCATTCGTTACCATTTAATACAGCTGTTGTTTGAGTAGCTGCTGCATCAGAACCTGCATTTGGTTCTGTTAAAGCCCAGGCAGCAAATCCTTCACCGCTACAGAGTTTTGGTAAATATTTCTTTCTTTGTTCTTCGGTTCCATGTTCATAAATATGACCAATACCAAGTGAATTATGTGCTTCAACCGTTAAACCTGTGGAGCCACAAAAACGAGAAATCTCTTCAAGAGCAATCATATAACTAACTTTATCAATACCCGCTCCACCATACTTTTGTGGAACGGTCATTCCCATTAGACCCATTTGACCCATTTTTTTATAAAGATCAAATGGGAAATATTCTTCTTGATCAATTTTTGAAGCAATTGGTTTTAACTCTTTTTCACAAAATTCTCTTATAACTTTTTGAAACATTTGTTGTTCTGAAGTTAGATTGAAATCCATTCAAATCACCACATCCGTGATATACTAGCCCTCTAAAAATGTTTAGGTAAAAAAACGTTATTAGCCGAAAAAAGGCTAAAGGAAAATGTTGAAAATATAAGATAGGATTAGTACCTGAGGTATTGTAATAATTGGTATCCAAAGAGCTGCTTTTTTACCAATATTTTGCCATATTAAACCAATTTCTGTATAATCAGTAACTACACCTGCCATGAGGAATGTGAAACTGTTTCCAAATGCTCCTGTTTCACTAAATATTTCAAAGGCAAGAGGTGAGCTTCCTTCTGAACATACTTCGATAATTGTTGCAAGAAATAGTGTTACAAATAAACCTAATAAAGTTGGCCCCATATATCTCACGAAGAAATGTGATGGTACATATGCATCTGCAAGTGCTGCAATTGTCATACCCATTAGTATCCACCATAGTATCATTTTTGCTAGAGTCCATGACCCCTTAAATGTTCCCTTAAATGCATTTTTCAAATTTGTCTTTGTTAGTTTGTATTCTCTTATTCTTCTTTTAGCATCTTGAGTTATTGAGAAATCCTCATGAAGTGGTGTATCTTCTCCCAGACGACATTTATCACATTCTACCCATCCTCTCTTTTCAAGTTGTAAAAATATTACACCTGTTATAAATGCAATAATTAATGCTGATATTACTATTAACGCTGCTTTTATTCCAAAGAATCCAAAAAGTAGTACAGTTATTGGGAGATTTGCCCATGGTGATGCCAGAAAAAATGCCACAATTGCTGATGTACTTGCTCCCTTTTTGTATAGCTCTATTCCAATTGCTAATATGCCATGACAACATGCAGTCATTAAAAAACCAAACATTATCGCGTAAAGTATTGTTCTTTTTCTATGACGAGATAGATATTTTTCTATGTACTCTTTTGGTATGAAATAATCTATTATTCCTCCAATAAAAAATCCTACAATTACTGGTAGCCACATTATTAATATGTAAACTTTGAATGAATTGTAAAACGGTTTTAGTACGGGTGTAAAATAGCTGATTATTAAAAATATAATTAAAATTATCCCTGCTATAAACAGCCGTTCTTTGTACCATTTTTTTGGCTCAGGGCAGCAGGATCCACAACTTGGTTCGGGATTTTTAGGTTTTTTATTAAATTTCACTGTATCACTCTGTAACATGGTCATATGCCATTTTTATTAGTTGAACTACGTAATCATCATCAAGTGAGTAGTATACAGATTTGCCTTCTTTTCTGTATTTCACCAATTTTTTGTCTCTAAGTATTCTTAATTGATGTGATACTAATGAAATACTCATATCTACAATTGCTGATAAATCACAAACACAAAGTTCTTCTTTTGACAGTGCGTATAATATTTTTAGTCTTGTTTTATCTGATGTTGCTTTGAAAGTCTCTGCCATTTCTTGATATGTAGTTTCTTTTTTCATTTGCTTTTTTACTTTATCTACTTTTTTTTTGTTTATTATCTTTATTTGACACACATCTTCTTTGCTCATATTTAACAACAATATTATTTGAACATTTATTCAAATGTTCAATCAAGTATTAAATTTTTTGGTATAATTATTACGTTCTAGCCGCTAAAAATTATTTTATTTGAGTATTTTTCCAGTTTCCATATACCATAAATACAAATCAAGTTCAGCTAATGTTAAATCAGTTTTTTTTGCAAGCGTTCTTAATAAATCTTCGATTTCAAAATATCTCTTTTTCGTAAGAGTTTTTGGTTTTTCTATCAGGCTAAAATCTACGAGGATATCAACAATATGAAAATCAATTATAGCATAATCGTCAAATCCAATGTTTCTAAGAAAATGACTTGCTTCTTTATAACCAAGACCTTTAACATTGTTTACAATCCAATCTCTTAAAGCAGTTTTATCATGAAATTGAACAATTTCTTCTAATTTATCTTTACATTCTAAGGATTTTGAAATATAATCTGCTCTAGTATTAGGAAATCTATGGCCAAAATTTTTTAGCTTTTTTGAAAGCTCTTCTTCTGAATCTGTTGAAAAACACTCTCCTATTTCATTTTGAATCTTAATGCTTTTTTCAGCGTTAAAATTTGCTGTCAGTATACAAAAACACATTTCTTTAAAAAGTTCGTCGTTAGATCTTTTATTTATATTTTTAAATTCATTTATTTTTTTATCAATTGTTTTTTTTACATTGGTTTTTTTAAGTGACTCAACTCTGTAAATTAGTTCTTTCATATGTGTCAACTATGCTATTATATTCGATTTATGATAATGTAATGTTTAAGTTATTAAAAAAAGATGTGAGGGGTGTCAAAAGTGGAAAGGGATCTAAAAATAAATTTTTGAGGAGAGGAGGAAAGGATGGGATGTTAACAAAGACGGGATCTCCTTAGCTTTTGCACCCCTATATTATGTAAGTCTAATTTAGATTGTTTTTTACCACCTCGTTTTTATTATTAAGTAGTTATTTTTACCCCCACAACATCTCTAATTAACAATTGTTAATATCGTTATTGGTATTTAAATATTTCGGCGATTTTTACGTTTTTGGTGAAAAAAAAATTAAAAAAAATTTAGTTTATATCACTAAAAAGTTCTTTTACCTAAATATAATAAACAATCGTTAGTTATAAGTACATAAAATAAGATTAGCAACAATGAAACGTACTACTTGCGAGTACATGATGTGGAGTGGGTTGCCCGTAATTAGAAAGGGAATTGCAGAGAGTATGATTAATGATTTTGGATTAAGTCAAAAAGAGGCAGCAGAACAGCTAGGACTTACACCCGCTGCAGTATGTCTGTACGTATCAAATAAACGTGGAAAGATTGATATTTCAGATGAAACTGTCTTAAATGAAATAAAGATATCTGCAGGAAATATAATAGAAAATGAAAATAGCTCTATAATTTCAGAAACATGCAGAATTTGTAAACTTCTTAGATCCACCAGTAAATTTTCTTTATATTGTCCATCATGTGATGAAAAGTAAAAACAAGAAATGTTATACTAAATCGATATGCTTTGTTTGTTTATATGAAAGACTTCTATCATGCGATGAGGCCGGTATGACATTTTTGCCTTTCTTAAGCCAGGTAGATCCATATCTGATTCTCTATTGATAAACGCAAAATCTTTTTGAAGTATTTTTGCTGTTTCTTGATTTATTGCTTTGTATATGCCATCATAATCTGGTGATCCTTTTTCATAATGTACTACTGCAGTGTCAGGGCTTATCTTCTCATGTACAGCTATTGCCTCAATGTTTCCATTTATACGCATAGCAATACCTGACAACTTAAGCTCAAAGAAACGAGACATCGAAAAAAGTATTGCCTTTTTTTCATTTTCCAATAGAGGATCCGATTCACAATCTTTCCGGAGACACCACCTTTTAAGAAACTCTCTTACCTCAGTCATATTTTCCTTTGTAATTTTTTCAACTGTGTAGCCATAGTTTCTTTTGAATTTGTTAAGGCGATTACGTATCTTACTGTATCCAGATCCAGACAACTCTGCAAGGTCAGATGCAAGATAAACATAATCAAAATAGTTTCTATCTGGAATAAATTCTAACCCAGAGTAGTTTTTTGAAAGCCAATCTTTTGTTTGTGTATCTATTAGACCAATTGGAGAATCAGAGCCTTCTTTTTTTGCTAGTTGAAGAACTTGCTTTACAATATCCTTGTTATATTTTCCTGAGGGCGGTCTAAATTGAATTTGATTTTTAATTTTACTCATTATTATTAAGTTTTTTTCCAGGAAAGCATAATGGTAATTACTGTAATCCATCCAGCTAATTATGGTTGTGAAGACGTTGTCGCTGTGAACAGGCGGGTACTTTGCATGATGTTTGTCAAATAGAGGCTTATCTTCTATTTTGATGGGTTTAAAATCATCGATTGAAAGAGAGCGTGAAAGCAATCTTATTCCCCCGTTTGATATTTCATTGGGACATAGTTCGTCATATGTTTAAAACCAAGAGATAAGTAAAACTTGTCCTGCTCCGGTTCAGCAATGAGGCCGATCCAATGAAGTTTTTTTGATAAACAGTAGTCTAAAAGAGCGTTAGTTAGCTTTTTACCAACACCATGGCCACGATGTTCAGGTAAAATAACCAGATCCTGTATGTATGCATCAGACACTCCATCAGATATAACACGACCCATACCAATGGCTTTACCAGTATCTTTTTTAACTACAACTGCAAAAGCAAAACTTCCCTCCATCAAAGGTTTTATTCCAGATGGATCATAGGAATCTTTCCACCAGCCTCCAGTTTTGTATAATTCAACTATTTCACCCTCAGGCCAATTATTAACAAATTTGATTTCAATATTTTGTTTTTTCATATTATACCAATCTTAAAATCAATTTATATCACCCCTTATAAAATTGATGCTATAATAGTATTTTCAAAACTTCTATTTTTATAAGGAAGATATAAAAAACAGAAGTATATACAGAAATTACTGGGAGTTATTATAGAGTATGAGTGAATCTATTAGTATTCTCGGATCAATGATAAAAGATCATTGTAAAATTAAAAAGTTGATCAATGATTTAGAAGAAAAAACAAAGCAAGATTTTGATTCTATGAGTAAATCATTTAACAAATTTGAATGGGAACTTGAAAAACATGTTTTTGCAGAGGAAAAAGCAATATTTACTTCATATAACCCTGAGGATGTTACTGAAGGATATAAAATGTTACCCGAACTTACAAAACAACATAACTTTATTATTAATACACTTAACAACTGGAGAGAAGACGTTCGTAAAAAAAGAATGATAAGTGAGGTATATAGTTTTAAAGAGTTTATAACTAGACATAAAGATTTTGAAGAAGAAAAAGTTTATCCAAAACTTGATGAAGTGTTATCTGAAGAAGAAAAAAGACACATTGTTGCAAAAATCAATGAAATTGTACATAAGTAGAGGGAGATAATGGAAGAAATCTATGAATGCAAAAACTGTGGTAAAACCGTAAAAGTAAAAGATGGAAAAGCTCCAGATTGTTGTGGTAAATCCATGAAAAAGATGTCGCTTGATATTTGCATTCAGCCAGCTCATGCAGAACATGCAAGACCTATGGAAGATGAAGACGCATGTGATGATGGTCGTGCAGGATAAAAAATTAAAGGAGGTAAGAAAAGAAATGGAAGAAATTTATATTTGTTGTGTTTGTGGAGAAGAACACAAAGATGAAAACATACATCATATCGATGTAAAAGGTGAAACTAAGGATATATGTAAAGGATGTGCTACTTCCATAAAAGGACTTGCATAAAAGAATTATTTCATAAATATTTCAAATCTGTCTTTTTTTACTTTACAAATTGGACAAATTTCTGGTGGTTCATCTCTTCCACAGAGATATCCGCATACTTTGCATCTCCAAACAGGTTTAGATAATGATGAAATATTAGTTTCACTTTGTTTTTTATCCATTTTTTCCCGTTCTTCCTTTAAAGGTCTTCTATCAGGAATTGACTCTAATTCTTTTTTTCCATTAATAACTTCTTTTGAAACATATAATGCACAATAACATGTTCCAAAATCATTCAAATCTGGATCGCGATAATCACAAGGACATATCATATCTAAATCCTCTTTTTTATTACCCGCTGCAAGTCTACAAGGACACACTTGATACCCATATCTTTTTTCATTTACAATAAGGCCTTTAACAATACCTTTAGTAAATTCTAAATCAGAATTTATGTAATATCCTCCAGATTCTGCATCTTTTTTTAGCCTTTGGTATAATTTTTCAACTTCATCATCGATTACATTACTCATAAGCCTAAAGCCTCTTTAATCTCATCCTCTTTGTAACCAACAATACATCCTTCATCGTTAATTACCAATGTTGGAAATGAGCATCGAGGATTCCATTTTTTAATATCATCCATTACCTTGTCTTTTTCGCTTTCCTCAACTTGATCTACGAAAATATATGAATATTCTACATCCAATTTTCTAAGGAAATCTTTGGTTTTTTTACACCATCCACAGGTGCTTAATGCATATAGTAAAATCTTTCCTCTATTTTCTCCCGCAACATGTTCAATTTTCATCTTATATCACATCTTTCAAATATATCTATTTATATATACAAAATCATCTATAGGAATTCTTTCAGGTCTTTCTTTCTCGGCTTTTACCTGCTTCTCTGAAAGAACTGGGTCAATTTTATCTGAATGCTTACCCACAATTACAAGTGCAATAACATCAATATCCTCTGGAATATCAAGAATTTCTCTAGTTTTCTTTGGACTATACCCTGCAATTGGATGAGCAACTAGCCCAAGCTCTGTTGCTCTTAGAATCATTGCTTCAGTAGCCATTCCAATATCAAATCGGTAGTAAATTCTATCATGGATTACACAATCATCCTCTTGTTTTCCTATAACAACTATAATCATTGATGCCTTATAAGCCCAGACATTACCTGATGATAAAGCTTCATGCATTTTCTTAAGCATTTCTGGATCATAAACAAAAATATATCTCCAGGGTTGATTGTTAAAACAGGATGCTGTAATTTGAGTACATTCCGCTAAATCATTAATCAGATCTTTTGTAATTTCAACAGGCTCCAAAGAGCGATAAGCTCTTCTTTTTCTAATTGTTTCCTTCACATCCATACAAATGCGCCTAGGCATATCCCGTGATACCTGGGTCAACCCATGTTGTGTTTTTAGCACATTGAGGACCATGTTCAAGAGATTCCTCAACTGCTTTTTTCAATAACGATGGATACATTGCACCTGTCAGTTCATGAACAGGTTTGCCATTACAAAAAAACTTGAATGTTGGTGTACCCATAACTCCATATCTATTGGCAATAGTCAGATTTTCGGCAATATCAACCTTAGCAAAAATTATTTTTCCTTTATATTCCGATGCATATTCATTAAAATGCGGTTCCATTTGTTGACAAAAAGGACAAGTAGGGCTAGAAAACATTACTGCAACTGGTTTGTCTCCCTTTTCTACTGTTTTTTCCCAGTTGGAATCATCCAATTCAACAAGATTTTCAGAACTCATAATATTCACCTAATCCCCCTCTCTCAAAAATGTAAGAACTTCATTAATGTCAGGTAATTCTCCTAACTCATAAATTCTTACAAACTCAATTTCTTGATTTTCGTTTATAATAATATTAGCCCTATCTGAAAAACCTTCTTCTTCTCTGAATAATCGGTATAGCTTTGCTACTTTTCCATGAGGCCAAAAATCAGAAAGAAATCTAGTATGCTTTATGCCAAGATTTTCAGCCCAGGCTTTTTTAGAAGGAATAGAATCAACGTTTATTCCAACTGCAACCATATTTAATTCTCCAAATTCCTTCCAATTATCTTCAAGTGATTGCATCTGTTTAGCACACACACCAGTCCAAGCAAGGGGGTGGAATGATAGAAGAACCCATTTTCCTTTAAAATCAGATAACTTGAATTCCTTTTCATTCTGATCATTCAAACTAAAATCAGGAGCTTTCTCTCCAGCTTCAAAACATTTTTTTTCCATATTTAATGCCTCTTAAATCCATTCTTCCTTTAGAATATCTCCTTTAATTCCTACAACAATTGACTTAACCGGAATTTTTCTTGAAGCATTTTCAACAGCTTTTTTAGCAAGACCTAATAAACCACTGCAACATGGAACCTCCATAGTCATCACCGTAAGAGTATTGATATTTGCACCATCAATTAACTTAGTCAATTTATCTAAGTAAATTTCTTGATTAGAATCTAATTTTGGACATGCAATAGAAAGACTTCGACCTTTTAGATAATCTTTATGAAAATCGGCAATGGAATAACCAACACAATCAGCAACAAGTAAAACATCTTTATTCTTGAAATAGGGTGCATTTGGGGGTACTAAATGAAGTTGAACTGGCCATTGCCTAAGTTGAGAACTCCGGGTTCCACTTTCTCCATTATCGCTTTTTTTTTCATCTGAAAAGTCTATAACTCTTGAGCCAGGACATCCTTGAGGTGGATTAGTACACTTATCATCTGGTTTTTCATCAAGATCTATCTCCATTCCTTTTTCTTTTAAAACCTCTAAAGCGTCATTGTAATAACCTAATTCGCCATGATCTTTCAAATGCTTAAGATGTGCAATAATCGTGTTTTTACCAGCCTTTATGATATTTTCTCGCATTACCTTTTTTTCATCATAAGGTTCCGCGTCTCGTTCCTCAGTACTCATTGCACCTTGTGGGCATTCGCCAACACATGCTCCTAGGCCATCGCAAAAAATATCACTAATCAGTCTTGCTTTTCCATCAATTACTTGCAATGCTCCTTCAGGGCAATTTGGAATGCATAATCCACAGCCATTACACTTTTCTTCATCAATTTTAATTATTTTTCTTTTTGCCATACATATCTCCCTATGTAACTATTTGTAATACTGGAAGATCATTTTCGACTGTTGAATTTGGTCGTATGTTGAATTTCTCAACCAAAACCTTTAACACATTTGGCGAGACAAATGCAGGTAGAGTTGGACCAAGCATAATATTTTTCACACCAAGTGATAAAAGTGTAAGTAATACCAAAACTGCTTTTTGTTCATACCAGGCTATATTAAATGAAATCGGCAATTCATTAATACCAACTCCAAATGCTTCTGCAAGTTTTTGTGCTATGGCCACAAGAGAGTACGAATCATTGCACTGTCCGGCATCAATCACTCTAGGAATACCATCAATATCTCCAAGACCAAGTTTGTTATATCGATATTTAGCACACCCTGCAGTAAGGATCACTGTATCGTTTGATAGTGCCTTAGCAAAATCAGTATAATATTGTCGATTTTTTCTTCGGCCATCACATCCAGCCATAACTACAAACCGTTTTATTTTACCTGATTTCACTGCCTCAACAATTTTATCTGCAAGATTTAATGTTGCTTTGTGGGCAAAACCTATAATTATCTCACCCTCCTCAATTTTTTCCGGAGGTGAACTCTTTTTTGCATGTTCAATGACCTCAGAGAAATCCTTAGAACCTCCCTCAATTCTATCAGGAATGTATTTCAAACCATCAAAACCGACAACACCTGTCATATAAACTCTATCTTTATACGAATCTCTTGGAGGAACCAAACAATTTGTTGTCAGAAGAATAGGTCCATTGAATTTTTCAAACTCTTCTTTTTGTCTCCACCACGAACTACCATAGTTACCCACAAAATGAGAATATTTTTTAAACGCAGGATAAGCATTTGCAGGAAGCATCTCTCCATGAGTATAAACATCAATACCAGTTCCTTCAGTTTGTTTAAGCAGTTCCTCTAAGTCCTTTAAGTCATGACCGCTGATAAGAATGCCTGGATTGCTACGCACTCCAATGTTTACTTTTGTTATTTCTGGATTGCCATATGCAGAAGTATTTGCATTATCAAGCATTGCCATAGTTTTTACACCCATCTCGCCACATCTCATTACAAGATTTATCAATTCATCTATGGGCAATTCTTGTGTAGTGCTAACTAATGCCTCTTCAATAAACTTAAAAATTTCATTGTCTTTTTTTCCAAGTACATAAGCATGATCAGTGTATGCAGCCATTCCTTTTAATCCATAAGTTAGCAGCCAACGAAGTGACCTAATATCTTCATTTTCTGTGCTTAACACACCGATTGTTTCTGCTTTTTTTAAGATATCTTCCTCGTCATCATATTGCCAGGTTACAGCATCATGTTGAGAGTCAACTGAGACGTTTTCCTTTATTTTCTCTCGTAATTCTATTGCTTCTTGAATTTTATCAAAAAAATGGTTTTTATTAAAATTAGCATTTGTAATTGTTGAGAACAAACCAGCCATGATAAATTCATCTGCTTCTTTAGTATTCTTTCCTTGTTTTCTTGCTTCGATGTTGCAAATAGATATCCCTTTCATTAGATATATTAAAAGATCCTGTAAATTTGCTACATCACCTTGTTTACCGCAAGCACCAGCATTTGTACAACCTTTATTATTTATTGTTTCTTCGCATTGATAACAAAACATTTCTTCACCTCGAAAACTCATCAAGAGCTTTTTTGACTTCAACGATATAAATCATAGCTGGGCCACCACCCATGAGTATCGCTACGCCAGCAACCTCTAAGATTTCTTCTTTGGTGGCACCTACTTTAAGGGCTTTTTCTACATGAATAGCAATACAATATTTACACCGAGCAGTTATTGCCGTTCCAACTGCAACAAGTTCTTTTGTTTTAGTATCTAGAACTCCTTCTTTGAGAACTGAGCCCATAAATGCTTTAAAATGCCTCAAAGTTTCCGGTTGTTGTTTTGATAATTCACCCATCATTTCCATTACGCTATCCACGGATTTTTTCATTTAATTCAAATTTATCACCTATTTCAAAATTCAACTGGACTTCCACAGCCCATGTACATTACAGTACTCTCTAGCATCTATTGCATCTGCTTTTATTTCAAACTCAGCCTGTGGTTTGTCACCAGGTTTTAGAAACTTTCTATAAGCAGCACCATCAGCAATTATTTGTATCCATTCAATGTGGTGTTCTTCGATCATTGGGTGATCTTGGTTTTGACCAACCTTGACAAGAACTCCATTAGAAGTCTTTTCAATATAAGGGACATGTTTTTCAACAGTAGAATCCTCAGTTTTTTCTTCCATAAGTTTCATAGGTTCTCCACAACATACGAGTTCCCCAACACCAGCATGTAAAACTTCAACAATATTTCCACAAATATTACATTTGTAGATTTCTCTAATTTTTACCATAATTTCTACCTCCAAAATTTCATTTTTTCTTTTTTTTATAGTCTTTTATAGCCTCATGTAATGCATCAGCAGCTAAATTGGAGCAATGCATCTTTTGAGGAGGAAGGCCATCAAGTTCGTCAGCCACATCATTACGAGTTATTTTAATTGCATCATCAACATGTTGTCCTTTAGCTAGTTCAGTAACCATACTACTTGTAGCAATTGCAGACCCACATCCAAAGGTTTTGAACTTGATATCAGTAATAATGTCGTCTTTTACCTTGATGTATATCTCCATTAAATCCCCACAGACTGGGTTTCCAACTTTTCCATATCCATCTGGGTTCTCTATCACCCCTACATTTTTTGGATTCATAAAATGCTCCATTACTTTCTCACTATATCCTGGAATTTTTATCACCTCTTATTATGTCAACGGTGAAAGTTGTCTCAGTCTTTGAACTGTTTCTTTCACCCCTTTTACAATAACTGGTACTTGTTCTCTTTTATTTGAACGGCCGAGGGTCATTACCATCGATCCATGAGCCTCTTCATGTTTCAAGCCTATTGCAAGTAGAACATGAGATGGCTCTAATGTTTTATGGGAACAAGCTGAACCAGTTGCTATTTGAATATTATACATATCCATATTCAACAATATGCTTTCACCTTCTATATAGCTAAAACGAAAACTGGCATGATGCGGAAGTCTCTTTGTAGGATGACCTGTTAAATAGGTGTCTTCGATCTTCAATATCTCCTTGATAAGCTCATCTCTAATTTTTTTGAGTCTCTCACTTTCATTTTTCATTTCTTTTTGGGCAATTCTAGCTGCTTCCCCCATTCCAACTATCGCAAATACATTTTCAGATCCAGACCTTAAACCTCGTTCCTGCCCACCGCCGAGAAGAACTGATTGAACCTTAACACCTGGTTTTATATAAAGTGCAGCAGCTCCTCTTGGACCATAAAGGTCATTGGATGATAAAGTCAAAAGATCAATTCCATCCTCCTGCACATCAATAGGTAAACGCCCTGCAGCAGCTGTTGCATCAACATGCAAATATCGCCCTTTTTCATGAACAATTTTACTAACCTCCTTAATTGGTTCAATTGTACCAATCTCATTATTTGCATACATAAGAGAGGTAACTGTCGTGTTTTTTGTTAAAAGGCTTTCAAGTATTTCAAGATTAATGATACCATATGGGTCAACTGGAGCTACATTAAATGTAAAACCATTTTTCTGAAGTTCTTTCATAGGATTAATAACTGAGATATGATCTATGGCACTAGCAAGAACTTCTTTTCCATCTCTTATATTCCTAAGTGCTGTTCCTCTTAAAGCAAGATTGTTAGATTCAGTCGCACTCCCTGTAAAAATAATTGATTTTTCATTCTCTGCATTGATAAACTCTGCAATTTTTTTCCTAGACTCTTCAATAGCGTTTTTTATCTCTAAACCAATTGAATAAAGAGAGGAGGGATTTGCATAATCCTTTATTAGATAAGATTTTGCAAATTCAAATACCCGTGGATCAACAGGCATTGATGATGCATGGTCTAAATAAATTCTTTCCATATTTTCCTCTTTAAAACCACATAGTTGCACCCGCGTCAAGAGCGAGATCATTTAAGGTTCCTGCACCAACTATTTTTACCCCAGGTATTAGATTAATTTTTTCCAAGCCAAGCATTTGCTTTGATGCTTCACACACATAAATCTCAATTCCCATGTCAAGGGTTTTTTTAATCATCTCGGCAACACTAGGGAAATTACCAAGTTTGATTTTTTCAGCTTCGCCAGCCATTAATATTTTCAGACCAGTGCCAAGATAATAAATCATTGGTTTAATGTCCATCATCTTAGCTGTTTGTGCTAAAACCAAAGGCGAATATTGTTTTTTAGGCGCATCAGTTGTTTGCACATATAATATAGAATTTTCGTCTTTCATTAAATTTCACCTCATTTCATTCTTTTAATATAGAAGGTCAAGATTGTACCTTCTTTTTCAAATTTTAATATTTCGTGACCTGTTCTTTTAGCCCACCGTTTAATATCCTCTTCAGCGGCAGGATCATCAGCTTCGACTTTTAATACTTGCCCAACTTCAATTTTATCAATTTCTTCCTTTGTCATTGCAATGGGCATAGGGCAATAGTATCCAATACAGTCCAATTCAGCATCAGCAACAATGTCTGAACTCAGATTATACACCTCTCATTAATTCCCCAAATAATCTAATTCAAACCAGTAACCAGTACTATTTATGTGGTGGAATTCTCCCTCAAGAACGTTATAGTGGTTCTTTTCTTGGTTAATGATTTCATCAATGATTTCATTAATCTGATCGTCTTTAGAATTTTCTCTTATTTTTGTATAATATTCAATAGCGTCTTTTTCACTATCCATTGCCATTCGTAAGGCATCAATTTCATTTGTATCGGGGTTTGCTCCTTCCACTGTCTGTAGATCTTTTGGGAATATTGGAATATCAGCATATTTTTTACTAGTATTTGTAAGATCATACCATTCCGTTTTTCCAATTTTTTCGTCAAATATTTTTTGAAAAATTTCAAGATGCAAAAGTTCATCAGCAGCTAGGCTTTTAAAGACAGATTTGCCCATTTCACTTGAGGTCTGAGCCGCTGCTTTTTGATAAAAGGAATAGCCGGCTTTTTCCATTTGAATAGCAGTTTTAATTGCATCTTTCACATTTTCAATTTCTGTCATTTATCTTCACCATTTTTTTTTAGTAATTCTCCATCCAAATTTCGCAATAACTTTGTTTATGTTGACATGCAGGGCATACATCAGGGGCTTCTTCTCCTTCGTAAACATATCCACAGTTCCGGCATTTCCATTTGATAACTTTGTCTTTTTTGAAAGCTCGATTTTTATTTACATTATCAAGTAGTTTTCTAAATCTTCTTTCATGATAAGCTTCTACTTTACCTATCTCCCTAAAACTATGAGCAACCATAGGAAATCCTTCATCCTCCGCAGCCTTTGCAAAATCTGGATAAAGCGTTCCCCATTCCATTTTTTCACCTTCTGCTGCAGCATGTAAGTTTTCAGCAGTCGTTCCTATTACACCTGCGGGGTATCCTGCAATAATTTCAACATCTCCGCCTTGAAGGTGTTTGAAAAAGACTTCAGCATGCTCCTTTTCATTGTCAGCTGTTTCTTGAAATATTGCTGCAATCTGTTCATATCCTTCTTTTTTGGCTTTTGAAACAAAAAATGTATATCTGTTTCTAGCCTGTGATTCTCCAGCAAATGCTGCAAGAAGATTTTTTTCAGTTTTTGTTCCTTTGATGCTTTTCATTTTTTTTCCTCCAATTCAATCAAATTAAGGACCCACATGAACCATGGGCCAATACACATCACCTTCTTCAAAACGTTCCATACTTTCTTTTTCCATTTTAAGAATTTTATAATGGCCAATTTCCATATCTGAAAAATACAACAGAGTATTATGTATCTTATTTCCAGTCTCAAATCGAGTTGCTAGAGATTTGTAAAATTCACTTGCGGATTGTTCTGCATTCATTGCTTGAGTTAATAATTTACTTAAAGGGGTGTCTTCAGTAAACTCTACTTCAGGTAGTGGAACTGGCGTTTTCTTAGGCAAAACTAACTCGTTTTCAGGAAAATGATTTGCATAAATTTCCTCAATAAATTTTCTATGCTTATTTTCTTCCTTAGCAAGAAATTCCAGTTTATCCTTTAATAATCCATTTTTTGTTTTTGTCGCCATTTTTAAATAAAGCTGGTGGCTATCTTCCTCACTCTTTATTGCAGCGAGAAATAAATCTTCTAGATCATAACTACTTAAATCCATTTTATTTCACCTAAATATAGTTATTTTTTCTCCTTATTTTATATTCTCAGCATGCAAATCAAGGTGATCAGTTTCTATCTCAACTAATTCAGCAAAAAATTCTTTTAACCTTGGTTCTGTTGCCTCATCTCTAAATTTTGCATATGCTTTTATTGCACGATCCTCTCGTTCCCAGCCTTCTTTTGAATTTTCTTTTGCATTTGCATTACATAATTGTTTCCCTAGTTCAGGCCTAGAGATTTTTAAGAATTTAGAGATAACAGAAGCATGTTCACGTTCGACTTTCATTAAAGCTTTGAACTTTGCTAAACTGTAATGGTCACTTGCTTTATCTGCAGCATTTTTTGCACAATCATAAAACGCAGCATTATCTAACTCAAGTTGCAAGGCAGCCTCAAGATTCTTGCGTGATATATCGCTTAACAATACGTTGAATTCATCTAGATTCCAATCCTTTGCTTCAACGAAAAATCTTTTTTGCGCACCGCAAAATGGACATTGAGTTGGTGCTTCAGATCCAATGTATGGATCACCACATATTCTACATCTAAATACCTTTATCTTAGCCATTCAACTTCCACCATCACAAATTTATTCTATTTTATTCGTTTCATTGGCACGCCACAACAATAGGGTGCTGCCTTTGGTTCTTCATCAAATTCTATAATGCTACAACTACAATCCTCTGCTGAACATTCGCATTCATATTGTATTGGCTTGTCTGCTTCTTTACAACCACAACTTTTACACATTTTTCCATACCTCCCTTATATTTAACATATTTCTCATTTCTTTTTAATTTTTACTAACCTTTTTCCAATTTCTTTAGCTTTTTTTAACTCATTTTGATCGGGAACATAGTTAATATTAATGCTATCTAAAGGAAAATCCCAAGATACTTCCTTTAGAATTTTTTCTATTTCACTAACCGCCTGGCCGCCCCAACCATAGGATCCAAAAACTAAACCTATTCGATTTTTAGGTTTAAGACCTTTGAGATATGTTAGGAAACCACCCATTGACGGAAGCATTGAATTATTAAACGTAGGAGATCCTATCAGTATATATTTCGAAGTAATTACATCTGTTATTACATCTGAAATATGGGATGTTTTTAGATCCCTAATAGCAACTGGAATACCTGCTTCTTCGATACCTTCTCGAAGTGAATAAGCTATTTTTTCTGTTGAACCCCACATAGAATCGTAAACAATCAATGCTTTATTTTCAGTTTCATATCGGGCCCATTTCGTATATTCTTTGAGGATTTGTGGAATCAATGAACGCCATATTATTCCATGGCTTGGTGCAATCATATCGATGTCAAGTCCAGAAATAGCTTCAAGAGCCTTTTCTACTTGACGACCATAAGGCATTACGATATTTGCATAATACTTCGCCGCCTCCTCCTTCAAAATCCCCCATTCAATTTCATCATCAAAGCGCCCTGAACTTGCTATATGTTGTCCAAAAGCATCATTTGGAAGAAGAAGTTTATCACTGGGAATGTATGTTACCATGGAATCTGGCCAATGAACCATTGGTATTTCAACAAAATGAAGTGTTCTTTTACCTATATTGAGTGTATCACCAGATTTTACTACTTTAAAGTTCAAGTCTTTTTTGTAGTGTCTTTTAAGTCCTTTTTCTCCTCTTGTTGAAGTTATAACTGTTGCATTTGGACAGAATTCAAGAATTTTTAGTATAGAACCAGAGTGATCCATTTCAACATGGTTTGATATAATATAATCTATCTTTGAAGGATCTGCGATTTCTTTAATTCTAGTAAGCATTTCATCAAAAAGATAGTGTTTTACTGTATCTACTAATGTTATTTTTTTATCCATAATTAGGTAAGCATTATACGTTGTACCACGGTTTGTTGAGTATCCATGGAAATTACGAATATTCCAGTCAATACCACCGACCCAATAAATATCCTGCTTTATGTCAACCTTATTCAGCTAAATCACTCCTTTTCAAAATCTTCTTTTCTAGCTCCACAGACCGGACAAACCCAGTCCTCAGGAACATCTTCAAATTTTGTCCCAGGTGCTACTCCATTATCTGGGTCTCCTTTTTCAGGCTCATATACATAACCACACACTTTGCAAACATATTTGTCCATTTTCTTTTCCTCCTTTTTTCTTGCTCTATCTACTTCGCCACTATAAGTTGGGGCTGTTTTTGGTGAATATCCTCCTTTTACTTTATGATAAAACTCATAAGTCATTGGTTTTTCTTCAGAAAGTACTTCTGCATCCTCTACATTACCAATAAAAATCGTATGTGTGCCAACATCGATTTTATCTATTAATTTCGTTTCTAAGCATGCAAGAGCATAATCTAAAACAAGTGGTACTTTGCTGTTCCCTAGCTTAAATTCAACGTCCTTAAATTTATCAATATCTCTTCCAGATTTAAACCCAAAATTTCCAATGAAAGTTAATGGTGCTTTTTCTGAAAGAATTGACACTGTGAAGCATTTACTTTTTTCTATGTATTCATGTGTTAAATTCTGTTTATTAATACTAACTGCAATTGTCGGTGGTTCAGATGTAATTTGAAATAAAGCATTTGCAATCTGCCCATTTATTTTTTCACCTTCTTTTGAACAGACGATGTATAAACCATATGATATTTTATGTAATGTTTTAGGATCCATCCTTGATTTTCTCCTTGTTCATACATTTTTTACAGATGCCCTTGAAGTATCCGTGCACCTCCTCAACATTATGTCCACATTCCAACATTTTACCTAAATTAGGGCATACAACATCTATATCAATAATCCTCCCACATTTTTTACAGAGAAAATGATGATGCATTTCATGTCTAAAATCATATCTATGCTCTAAACCAGATATTGTAATAGACTGGATTATACCATGTTTTTCTAGAATTTCTAATGAATTATATACAGTAGTTTTTGATAAAGAAGGATTATTTATTTTTAAATCTTGATATATTTTATCTGTGGCGGGATGGGTGGAATGTTCATTTAAATATTTTAATATAATTAATCTTTGCGGTGTAACTTTTAGATTCTTTTCTCTTAACATTTTCACATATTTTTCCAAATAATCCACCTACAATGTGTAATAATTACTAATTTGTAATAATTACAATTTGACATGGAATGCAAATTATATATTTAAAGCTTTCTACCAGCAGTATATTAAATCTTAAAAAAAATTTAGCAGGAACTGTGCTCAATAGCTTCATTTGGACATGAACTAACACATGCACAACATTCAATACATTCCCCAAGGTTTTTACAAACTGCTTTTCCATCCTCAAGTTCAAATATTTCCACTGGACAAGCAGTTACACAGTCTCCAGCACCTGTACATTTCTCATAATCTATAATTATCTTTATGTCTCCTTCCTTAAATTCTTTTTTCATATATTACTAACCACCCACTAAAGCGAAATATTGTAATTAAATAGGACTATTTTAGTATTTCTTTTAATAATTATTATTATCTTTTTTCGAAGCTTTTTTGAATAAACAGGCGTTTCATAAAAAGTTAGGGGATTTTATAAGATGAGTGAGATTGTATGGAGGCCCTCTGAGGATTATATTGAAAAAGCAAACATAACAAGATTTATGAAAAAACATGATATCAAAGATTATGATGAGTTAATAAAAAGATCAACTGAAGATCTTGAATGGTTTTGGAATGAAGTTATCAAAGACTTAAATATAGAATGGTACAGACCATATGATAAAGTATTTGATGATTCTAAAGGAATTCAATGGACAAAATGGTTTATTGGCGGTAGAATAAATATAGTGCACAATTGTCTTGATAGACATGCAAAATCTGACAAGAAAAACAATATTGCAATTATCTGGGAAGATGAAAACGGAAATGTAAGAAAATTAACTTATGTAGAACTTTTTCGAGAAGTTAATAAATTTGCAAATGCATTAAAAGAATTAGGAGTAAAAAAAGGGGACAGAATTGGCATTTATATGCCAATGGTACCTGAAATTGTAGTCGGTTTTTTGGCAGGGATAAAAATTGGTGCCATAAGTATTCCGATATTTTCTGGTTTTGGAGGACATGCTCTTGCTTCACGTTTAGATATCGCCGGAGCTAAGATTCTACTTACCGCAGATGGATCTGTCAGAAGAGGTAAGACAGTAGAAATCAAGAAAGAAGCAGATAAAGCGCTTGATAACGTATCAACTTTGGAACATGTTATAGTCTATAAACGACTTGGGATAGAAATCCCATGGAAAGATAGTAGAGACATATGGTGGGAGGATATTGCCTCTAAAAAATCAGATGAATGCAATACAGAACAAATGAATTCTGAGGATTATGCGATGATAATTTTTTCATCTGGCACAACAGGCAAACCCAAGGGTACTGTTCACACCCATGGAGGAGCACTTGTCCAGATAGCTAAAGAACTTGGTTACTATTTTGATGTTAAGGACGACGATGTGTTTTTTTGGCTCACCGATATCGGTTGGATGATGGGGCCTTGGATGATTATAGGTGTTCAGAATTTTGGTGGAGCCATTGTTATTTTTGAGGGCGCTCCAAACTACCCTAATCCTGACAGATTGTGGGAGCTAGTCGAGAGACATAAAATTACTTCATTTGGTATTTCACCGACGGCCATTCGTTTGCTGATGCGATATGGTGACAAATGGGTTAAAAAACATGATCTTAGTTCGTTGAGATTTTTAGGTTCCACTGGTGAACCCTGGGATCCTGATTCATGGAATTGGTTCTTTGAAAAAGTTGGCAACAAAAAAATTCCGATTATAAATATCTCAGGGGGAACAGAAATCGTTGGGTGCTTCTTATCACCACTTCCAATAACAGCTCTTAAGCCTTGTACACTTCGTGGACCCGGCTTAGGTATGGACATTGATGTTTTTGATGATGATGGAAAACCAATTCGAGGAAAGATGGGGCATCTTGTTGCAAAGAAGCCTGCACCATCAATGACACGTGGGTTTTGGAATGAGCCTGAAAGATATATTGATACTTATTGGTCTAGATGGCCAAACGTTTGGTATCATGGCGATTGGGCCAAGGTGGATAAAGACGGTTTTTGGTCTCTACACGGCAGAAGTGACGATACAATAAAAATAGCAGGAAGGCGTACTGGACCTGCTGAAATCGAAGCTGCACTCATTGAACATCCAGCAGTATCAGAGGCTGCAACAATTGGTGTACCAGATGAGATAAAAGGGGAAGATATTGTCTGCTTCGTTATGTTAAAACCTGATTATGAGCCTAGCGAAGAGATAAGAGAAGAACTCAAAGATCAAGTTGTAAAAATAATGGGAAAAACATTAAAACCACGTGATATCAAATTCGTAGGAGATTTGCCAAAAACTAGATCCGCAAAGATTGTAAGAAGGATTATTAAGGCAGCATTTCTTGGGAGAGAGGTTAGCGATATTTCCTCAGTAGAAAATCCCAATGCAATTGAAGAAATAAAAAAATGCCATTTGAGTAATTAAGGAGCAATACGTCAATAAACGATAACATTTTTCAACTCGTTTACTATTGCATAATCAAGTGAGGCGGATAGAAAAAAATATTTTTTCGTCTCATGTCGAAGGATGGTTAGGCATGACAAAAAAAGTTTGTGTAATAGGAGGAGCCACGACACCATTTGATTATGGTCCAACTGGTTTTGAAAGTATAGAGGGCGGGGCAGCAGAATGTATAAGGGAGACTAGAGAAGATATTCCAGATTTTTCTATGAGAGATATTGACTTGATGATTTATTCTCATTTTTCCGTTCATTTTGGACATCAACTCTGCTCTGAATGGATTATCCATGATCATCTAGGTCTTGTTGGAGTTCCACAGTATCGTATCGAAAACGGAGGTAATACCGGTGGATCGGCATTGTATGCAGCAGCTCTTGCGGTTATGTCTGGTCATCATGATGTCGTTGGTGTTTGCGGATGGGAGACTATGGATTCCGTGTCACAATCTCAAGGTAGTGAGTTCATTGCACTTGCATCTGATATTAGATATGAACTCCTAGTTGGAGGAATTTATCCAATTTACTATGCTGCAATGGCCAACAAATGGATGAAAGATAATAAAGTGACTGAAGCAGATGTTGCAACAATTGGTGCAAAAAACAGAAATAACGCTATGGATAATGCTAAGGCTCAATGGTATAGAAATGAACATAAATATATTACTGTGGATGATGTGATGAATTCTCGCCTTATATCATATCCAATTAAGAAGTATGATTGCTGCCTAATGTCACGTGGAGTTGCTTTTCTTCTTATTTGTTCAGAGGAGTATGCCAAAAAGGTTAATCCTGACGGATATGTCACAATTGATGGTATTGGACTTTCTAGTTGCACTATTCGTGCTGGGGATAGATTGAATTTTCCAGGTTGGACAGAACGTTATGGTAAAAACTATCCAGGGATGACTGAATTTGGTGCATGTCGGAGTTCCGCAGATCAAGCGTATAAAATGGCAGGAATTGAAAATCCATTAAAAGATATAGATTTTGGTGAGATTCATGATGCATTTTCCACATCAGAGGCGCAGATCTATAAAGCATTGTATCTCGCTGATGAAAATAACATTGCTCAGTTTCTTCGTGATGAAAGTACACACATGCATGGACAAATACCTATGAATCCCGGTGGGGGATTAATGGGCTATGGCCATCCTGTCGGTGCAACTGGTCTTATGAGTGCGATTGAATGTTTCTACCAATTATCAGATTTAATTCCAAAGAAACACCTTAGTAAAAAAACTGAGGTGCCTGATGCCGAATGTGGTATAGTTAATAGTCACGCTGGAACTGGGACAAGTATTTCTAACTTTATCATGCGGAGGAGTTAATAATGGGCGAGGTGACAATTATGAAAAAAAGGAAAAAATTTGCTGAAGAACCGAATTTCACAGAAAAAAAATCTTATAGACCTGAGGGTGTAAAAGAAACAGGCCTTGCTTTTATCGGCCATGAAATATCTGAAGATGGAAATGTAATGAATCAATTCCTACATTACGATCAACTATATACTATCAGACATGGGGAGAATAGCAAATTCTTCAAAGGACTTCTTGAAGGAAAGATTCTGGGTACAAGATGCCCCAAATGCGGTGATATCTGGGTACCTGTCCGTACTCATTGTTGGAATCTCAACTGCAATCTTGAAAAAACCGAGTGGTTAGAAATGCCACTAACAGCCAAAGTACATACATGGACTATTGCAGGATGGAGCGGTAGATCATCACTCAAACGATTGCCTATTGTACTCGTCTATGCAGTCATAGGTAATAGCAATGTAGCTATTGCAAATGAGCTTCATGATATTGAACCTTGGAATGTTGAATTTGGTATGCCTCTAAAGATCGTATTTAAACCAGAAGAGGAGAGAATCGGTGCTGTCACTGATTTTCACTTTAAACCTGCTGATGGTTGGGAACCATCACCTTGGAATAAAGAAAAGGAACGCATCCAAAAACTTGTTGAACCTGTTTATGAATGGGTTAAAACATTAAAATAAAGTTGAATAAGGTTTAAACATACATCATTATTTACTTTGTTTAAATGGATTATGTTTCAGGGGAAATTTTAACTGAGAATGGATTTAAAAGTGGTTACATCGCTTTTGAAAAAGGTAAAATTGCTCAAACTGGAAGTGGTAATTCTCCAAAAAAGCCAATTTATAAAGGATTAATTGTACCAACTTTTGTTAATGCTCACACTCACATTGGCGATTCTTTTATTAGAGAGAAAAATATTGATTTGCCTAAAAACATTGAAGAATTAGTAGCACCACCTAATGGTCTAAAACATAAGTTATTGCAAGAAGCATCTGATGAAAATATAATTGAAGGAATGGAAAAATCTATAAATATTATGATAAAAAGTGGAACAAAATATTTTTATGATTTTAGAGAAAATGGAATTTTAGGAATTAGTCAACTGAAAGCTGCGTTACGTTTATTGAATATAAATTCATTCATTCTTTCAAGACCTAACACTTTAAATTATAACAAAAATGAAGTCAATATTTTATTAAAAAATTCAGATGGTATCGCGATAAGCAGTATTTCTGATTGGGATTATTCAGAACTCCAAAAGATCGCAAGAGATGCAAGAGGAAAAAATAAGATATTTGCTCTTCATGCCAGTGAAAGAGTTAGAGAAAATATTGATAATATTTTAGACTTGAAACCAAATTTTTTAGTTCATATGATTAAAGCATCAGAGTCAGATTTTATTAGAGCCAAGGAAAACAAGATTCCAATTATTATCTGCCCGAGAGCTAACTCCTTTTATGGTTTAAAGCCAAATTTTAAATTATTAAAAAAAGTTGGAGTTAATCTATTATTTGGAACAGATAATGCAATGTTGAATTCACCAGTCATTTTAGATGAAATAAATTTTGTTAAATCAATATCAAAAGATTTTTCAACTTTTGAACTTTTATATATGATAACATTTGGGGCAAGGAAAGCTTTAAATCTAGATTGGGACATTCTTGGTCCCAATTCTAAGGCTGACTTTGCAGTATTGGAAAAAAAATCATTAAAGCCTTTATATATTTCAACTTGATAAATAAGAGGGATGAATGTGAAAGTAGAAGAGGTGATGTCAGAGAATTTAATTATAGGATACGTCCCAGGTACAGTTAGAGACGCGTTAGCGATACTTGCAAAGAATAATGTTTCAGGTATGCCTATTTTAAAAAAAGATACAAAAGTGGTTGTAGGGATTTTAACTAGAACTGATATTTTCAGAAATCCTGAGGAAGATCAAATAGCATTGATTATGAGTGAAGATTATCAGTATGTTGAAAAAGAAAAAGATGTTAAATATGCAGCTAAGCTATTGTATGAGCATAGAATACATGGTTTACCAGTAATTAATAACCGAAAAAATCTTATTGGCATCATAAGTCCAACAGACATATTACGCAGTGTACATAAGAATATAACTGAAAACATTGAAAAGCATTTCACTAATTTAGTTGTTCCAATTTATCAAGATACTCCAATCAATATTGTAATGGAAATTATCAGTGTTACACATGAACATGCACTTCCTGTTTTGAATGACGAACGGAAGTTAATCGGGATTGTAACTGATGGAGATTTGTTTAAACTTACTCATATCCGCGAAAGCGTTTCTCAAACAAACCTTGGAATGGGTGGAGATGAGGACGCTTGGACTTGGGAAGGAATACGAGATACAGTAAGATTACATTATTCAACATCAGAAGTTTCCTTACCACAAGTTGCTGTTAAAGAGGTTATGATTACTGATGTGAAAAAAGCATACACAAATACACCTGTAAATGATATTGCAGATATAATGCTTAATAACAATATTAGTCACATACCTGTTGTTGACTCTAATGATAGACTAATTGGCATGGCTACGGACATTGATTTAATGGCCTGCATGTTTTAAATCCTATAATCTTATTCTATTTTTAATTTCAAGATTTGGAGACTTTCGTTTATGCCTCAAGATATTTATGATAAAATCATGATGCTTGCAAAAAGAAGAGGTTTCATCTATCCCTCCTTTGAAATCTATGGCGGTGTTGCTGGTTTTTATGATTACGGCCCACTAGGATCTCAACTTAAACTGAATATCGAAAACCTTTGGCGTAAATTCTACCTGCTTAAAGACAACTGTATCGAAATTATTACTCCAACTATAACATTACATGAAGTTTTGAAAGCTTCTGGGCATGTTGACGAGTTTACTGATTTTACTGTGGATTGTAAAAAATGTAAACAATCCTATAAAGTTGAGGATGTTATAGATGATGATATCGGTATTGAAGCGGCGTTAAAGGAAAATAAAGTGAAATGCCCGAATTGTGGTACTAATCTAAAAGATGCTTATCCTGTTAATCTTATGTTTTCCACTAAAATTGGAATCGGAAGTGCCAGGGATGCTTTTCTTAGACCCGAGACCGCTCAGGGTATATTTACGGATTTTCATCTTCTTTATAGATATGCCCGCGAGAAGTTACCCTTTGGAGTTGTACAGATTGGTGAAGGATATAGAAACGAGGTATCACCTCGCCAAGGTATCATTAGACTCAGAGAATTTTCAATGGCCGAAGCAGAGATCTTTTTTGATCCGAAAGATAAAACACATCCTAATTTTGGAAGCATTAAGAATAAAGAACTATATCTTTTTGATAATGAAAAAGAAATTAAACTTTCAATTGAAAAAGCTGTCAAAACCAAGGTGATTAACAACCAGGCACTTGCATATTATATGTATCTCACACAGGATTTTCTAATGACTGCAGGAATTGATCCTAAAAAATTTAGATTTAGGAAACATGCACCAGATGAACTAGCTCATTATGCCACAGAGTGCTGGGATGCAGAAATATTCAGTGAGAGATTTGGCTGGATAGAATGTGTTGGTATCGCAGATAGATCTGCATATGATTTACGTTCACATATCGATTCATCAGGAACAGATATGTATGCTTTAAGGAAATATGATAACCCAAAGACTGTTGAAGTAAAAAAGATCGTTCCAAATATGGGCAAATTAGGGCCACTTTTTAAAGGAGAAGTTGGAATGATCAAAACATTACTTGAAAACATGGAAGTAAAAGATACAAAAAAGATTTCTGTTAACCTTGATGGTAAGACTATAAAGATACCTAATGAGTGCTATAAAATAACAGAAACTAAAGAAAAGGTAGCTGGTGAGAAGTTTGTACCTCATGTAATCGAACCATCTTATGGAATTGACAGAATTTTGTATTGTTTAATTGAGCATAACTATCATGAAGGTAAGAAAAAAGAAGAAGAATATAGAATGCTCAAATTTAATCCAATAATTGCTCCAATAAAAATTGGGGTTCTTCCGCTTATTAGTGACGAAAGACTTATTAAAATCGCAAATGAAATTGATAGAAATCTTAGAGATGCTGGTATAACAACATATTATGATGAAAGTGGGTCAATAGGTCGACGTTATGCCAGAATGGATGAAGTAGGAACGCCGTTTTGTATTACAATTGATCATGATACATTAAAGAATAATACTGTGACTATTAGGAATCGTGATACTACAAAGCAGATTAGAATAAAAATAGATGAAATTACGAGTTATCTAGCATCTAAAGTAAATTAGAATTGCCTAAAATCTGCTATCCCAATCGATGCAGAGCATCGGGGCATTACGCAGATTTTCGAGACGGCAATTCTTCGTTGATAGATTCTCAGTCATCATCGGAGCAGAGCTCCGGGGTATTAAACCCATTTAGGAATAAAATAACAATCTTTCCAGCAATGGAAATCTTTCAAGCAACGGGAAACGCTCTAACAACCCTGATAAAAGATTGTGGGTAACAATTTTATTTCTAGGCATATTCACCTCGAGTGTCCCCCATTCGCTTTCATTACCATATCGATCTGTAGCTTTAGCTCTAATTATATAATTACCCTCTTCATCCCAACTATGATCAAGAATTATTTCCTCACCAGACTCATAGGGACCTACAACTACTTCTCCAGTGTCATCACTCCAGTTAATGCAGTAGTATAAAATATCAAAATCAGGATCTGCCGCAACAAATGTATATGAATACACTTCTCCTGCAGTGCCATCTGTTTCACCAGTAATCGTTGGTTTGTCTGGTGCTCTATTTGGAACTGTTGGATACCCTGCTGCATCCCAACCAGTAATTCCACCTGGCATGTTATAAATCGTTCCATTAAACTCATTATCAATAAGGATATTAGTTGCAATAATACTTCGAGCCCCTGAATGACAGGTAAGAATAATTTCCATACCTTCATATAATTCTAAAAATTCTTGTAATTTAATCTCATCTTGCAGATCATTAAGGCAATGGTGTTTTGGATTTTCTGGAGAAGGTGTGTCAATATGCCAATCAATCCACTCTCCATCAGTTCTTACATCAATCGGAATTTGAATACCATTAGCAGTATCAGTTAAAAGATCCCATGCTTCTTCAACTGTAATGTTTGTATGACCGCCACTCATAGTAGGAAGCCCTGCATCTACCCAGGCAGACATTCCACCTAGCATGTTATAAATCGTTCCATTAAACTCATTATCAATAAGGATATTAGTTGCAATAAAACTTCGACCCCCTAAACCACAATAAAGAACAATTTCCATACCATCGTATAATGTCATAAATTGTTGTAACATGGTTTTATTCTGCAACAAGTTAAGACAAAAATGCCGTGGATTCTCTGGAATTGGAGTGTCTATACGAACAACAGCCCATTCTTGATTTGTTCTAACATCAATAGGAATTTGAATACCGTTACCAGTGTCAGATAATAGATCCCGTGCCTCTTCAACTGTTAAATTGGTATAATCATCATTTAATTTCTCAAATAATAAATCACATTCTGATTTATATTGAACGTTTGTTGCGTTTACAGCCGATCCAAATATTAGCCCAAGCATTAAAACTGTAATATTTAGAACCAAGCATTTTTTTATAATATTTTTTTTCATGTTATTACCTCCCCATATTTCTATTAACCTATTTTTTTTAATTTTTACTTACCACGTGGTAAATATATTAATATTATAATCCTATATAAATTTTTCCTACTAATAATATTCAATTTTTTAAGCCAAAAGCATCAAATTTTTCCTTAGAAAAAACTGATTTAGTTATTTAATATGATTTCTCTTTTTCAGATACATATTTAGATATTTACTCGCTCCTAATACAATTGACAATTATTAAATATAGATATATATTCCATATTATTCGTTAATGGTTACTTGTGATTGAATATGAAAACACCGTGTGAGATAATTGTGTGGAATATTGTACCTGTAATCAAGAAGGAAATAGCAAAGAGTTTAATTAACGAATTTAGATTTAATCAAAAGATAACGGCAGAAAAATTAGGTACTACTGAAGCAGCAGTTTCTAGATATATATCTGGAAAAAGAGGTGCATTGGAGATTACTGATAAGGATATTTTGAATGAAATTAGTAAATCTGCTAGAAGAATAGCTAATAAAAATAGTTCTGTTTTAATAATGGAAATCTGTAGAATTTGTCGACTTTTCAGGAGTAAAGAAATTATTGATGGAATTGATTATGAATGTGATTAAAATAAAACTTATTTAACCCAAGTTAAACTTGGTATTTGCCCAATTTACTTATACCTATTTCATCCCCCCCAACTTTCTTAGATCATTGTGGACGCCTACGTATGTTTTGTTAATACATATACCGATATCATCCCAACAATGAAAGCAATTGTCTACAAGAGGCTAATTTATTTTATGAATAGTTACTGTTCCATCGTTTAGAACAATCCATCGCAACTTATCACCATTTTCTAAATCTAAAATTTCAACAACCTCAGAAGGCACTGTTATCCTTCTTCTTGAGCCACGAATTGTAATTGCTGCCTCCTTAATACATCTAACATCATCCAGTTCAATCTTTATGAAAGCCACCAACAAAGAAAGGGAAATCGATTACAAATATTTTGTTATTTCTACAATACAGTTTGGTAATTAATCAGTAATGAATTGTAAACTCAACTATACGGCATGCTGATTAGATAGTAAACAGTCAGTTATCACCATCAACTGTAATAAAATTTGAACAAATCGGGCTTTTTAACTTATGTCTCCATCAATATACGCTTTTGTTTTAGGATCTTTAGGATTGTTAAAAACCTCGTCTGCTGGTCCTTGTTCAACAACCTTGCCAAAGTATAGGAAAACCACATGATCGGCAAGTCTTTTCGCTTGACGTAGTGTATGCGTCACGAGTACCACAGTATACTCCTTTTTTAATTTTAAGAGAAGTTTTTCAATCTGCTGCGCAGCAATCGGATCTAGGGCAGACGTTGGTTCATCACATAATACTACTTCTGGTTCTACCGCTATAGCCCTTGCCAAACACAGACGTTGTTGTTGCCCTACTGAAAGTCGTGATGCAGGATCATGAAGTCTATCCTTTACTTCATTCCATAGGCCTGCTTCTTGTAAGTAATGTTTAACGGCACTATCTAACTCCTTTGCATTTTTCTTACCATGAATTCTCAATCCATATGCAACGTTATTATAAATTGACATTGGCAAAGGATATGGTTTTTGTGAAAGTAATCCCATTTTTTTTCTCATATCTGGAACATCTACCCTAGAATCAAAAATATTTTCACCATCAACAAGTATTTCCCCTGAAGTTTTGATGTTATCCCTTAGATCTAGCAACCTATTAAACGATTTTAACAAGGTTGTCTTCCCACAGCCAGAGGGACCAATAATAGCAGTAAGTTGTTTTGTTGGGATTTCTATATTAACATTTTTTAGAACATAATTATTATCATAGTATACATTAAGGTTTTTGGTTTCTATATGTATATGTATATCTGATTTTTTAATCATAGTTAATCCTCTTTTATCTTATTACAAATTTTGTATATCTTTTTGACAATGCCCTAGATACTATACTAATTGAAAGAACAATTACCACCAGTATAAACGCTGCAGCATACGCCCTCTGTCGAACCAATGGATAAGGTGAAGCATATAGATGATAAATCATCGTAGGGAGAGCAGCCGTTGAATCAAAAAGCGATCCAGGAATACGATCTGAAAAACCAGCGGTGAACAAAATAGAGGCAGCATCACCAATTCCTCTACCAAGCCCCAAGAGAACTCCAGCAATAATTCCTGGGAGTGCCTGTCTCCGTACAACCTTCACTGCGGTCTCAAATTTCGTTGATCCCAACGAATATGCCCCTTCTTTAAGCTCAATAGAGACCATCTTAATTGATTCATCCATATATCTTGTAATTATAGGGATTTCAAGTAAGGTTAATGCTATAATTCCAGCAAGCAATGATGTTCCAATTCCTATAAATACCATAATCATGAGACAAAAAATCCCATATACTATTGATGGTATGCCCCATAGGATATCAAGAGACAATCGAATAAATGCAGATATCCTAGGATGAGTAAATTCTCTTTGGAGATATAATGCAATTCCTAACCCTATTAAACACGCTAGAGCCGTAGCAGGCAACGCAAGAAACAAAGAGCCAAGTATAGCATTTAATATTCCACCACCCCGTCCTAAATAATATCCTCCACCTGATGTCTGAGTAAACATTTCTATAGTAAGTGACGAGCCGCCGTTAAAAACGACCAGTCCAATAATGATTACCAAGCTACCCATTACTATAAAAACAGAGGCGAGCATAAGTATTTTAAAAATCTTTTCCTCAAGAATACGTCTATTCAATAACTCCACCTCCTCTTAGCTCTTCTAAGAACAACTACTGCTAAGACATTAAACAACAATACTACGACAAACAGAATCAATGCTACCAACATAAGCGCCGACTCATAAAGAGGCACTGACATCATTTCACCATATGCAGAGGCTATCAATGAAGCTAGTGTCTGCCCAGGATGCAACAAAGAAGAGGGTATCCTAGGAATTCCGCCAACCACCATGTTCACAGCTATTGTCTCACCAAAAGCCCTCCCAAAACCAAGCAATACTGCAGAAATAATACTAGGTGCAGAAGCGCGAAAGATAACTTTTTTTACAGTTTCCCATTTCGTCGCTCCTACAGACAACGATGCCTCCTTCAGCTCAATAGGTATAGCACTAAATGATTCTACACACAATGAGATAATTATAGGAAAAACCATTATCGCCAAGGTTACAGATGCTGTAAGTATACACAGACCCGTACTTTCTATACCAAACCATGGTGCTATCACGTCCTTGACCAGTGGCACCAGAAAAAGAAATGCGCACAACCCGTAGACAACAGAAGGAACACCGGCAAGTACATCAAGAAAAGGTCTGATCACCCGCCTAATTTTTCCAGGGGCATACTCAGCAATATAAACTGCACTGAGCAAAGAAATTGGTATCGCAATAATGAGGGAAATCCCAGTTACTAATATGGTTCCAATAATGATTGGATAAAGACCAAACTCACCCTTTTCAGGATTCCATAATGAAGAAAATAATAATTCGGCGATAGACTGAGTTTCCAAAATGAATATAGACTTATACAATAGAATTAAGAATATCGCGAAAAATAAAAGAGAAGCAAATATCGTAACCGTAAACATCAGTTTTGTGCCAATGAAATCACGCAACTTTCTCTTATTCATGATGAATTCTTTTCCCTCAAATATTGGAATATAAGGATAACCGGAATTTTCCTAGGTAGTCTCTGGTCTTTCTCCTTGTTCTAGATACTCCATCTGTTCACCAATCATATCTTCGGATAACTGGATATAACCATTATCAGGGACATATTGCTGCCCATCTGTTAAAATCCAGTAAACAAACTCCTTTGCCACCCCGGTGAAGCTGTTTTTTGTCACTAAATGTAGAGCTCTTGCTGGTGGAGATGGATATACATTACTAGCTATTGCATTCACAATATTGGTTCTGTTATCATAAAAATTCTCGTTCTCATCTAGTATACCATTCTCATCCAAATCTATAGGAACAGGCTTTATCCCATTAAATGGTTTTTTTGTCTCTGGATCATATACAAAGTTAATGTTATTATACCCTATGCCACGTTTATCTCCTTGTACGGTTGCAGCAAGATTCGGATCTCCATTTATAGCTGAATCCGCTGCATTTGTCAGATCATCTTGTGTATACTCTCCAAGGTATTTTGCCCATGTTTTAGCAGCACCACATGCATCAGATCGAGTATATACCCTAATTTTATCTGTCACAGCAGGATTATCAACTAGTTCTCCCCATGTTTTGATGTTTCGTGTAATGAATATGTCTACAAACTGCTGTTTTGTAATACCTCTTGTAAGGATGGTATTAGCTACAGGATTATCTGTATTAATCGTTGCAAGCACAGCGTCTTTTGCAACAGAAACCCAAAATATTCCCTGATCTATTTCCGACTGATATATGTCTCTTGAGACCATGCCTATATCCACAATTCCCTGGATAGCATCTGACATCCCCTTGCCGGCACCACCGGCAGATACATCAATTTTAACCTCTGGATGAATTTTTCCATATTCCTCAGTCCATATACCCATCATTGGATAAAGGGCAAACGCACCTGATACTTTTATTGTGTTTTTCTGTTCGCCTATGCAGCCACATGTGCTAACAACTCCGAGCATAACAATGATTAGAACCGCGCCTATTTTCATTATTTCATTCCGTGTTTGCTTCTCTTTTGTATATTTCTTCATTTCAATCATATAAAAACCTCCTTCTGTTCCATATTTATTCCCGAAATACTCGCTAGGAATAATGCAAATCGTGTTGAACAAGACATTGTCATAAGACATTATTATGTAATAACCCATATTTAAAACTATTGGTAATTTTCATATATCAAACCAAATTAATCCAAGTTTAATGGTTTTAATCCAATTTATCCAGGTTCTGTTGGAATGACAGGTTGGAAAAATCTGCTAAGTATGATTTATAATGAATTGCTATATTCCATCGATTTTTATGACTCTCTTCATCTTGTGGAACTAGGAGCATTGTTTACATAGTGTTTTAAATTTACACCAATCACACAACCTTGAAGGATTTGCAGGGAACTTTTCAGCGTTCTCGATAACATCTATTAATTCAATAGTGTCCTGTTTTAATTCTTCAAGCCCATCATCTGTTCTAGTGGCATCAATCTCCTTGTTGAATTTTAGGAAATGTCAAATCAAACGAACATCTTTGATATCTGGATATCTCTGTTTTATGCCAATTGAATAGAGTGCCAACTGTCTATCATTTTCAATAGTTTCTAAAGAAGGCAACCGTGAGCATGTCTTATAATCGTGTATCTCATAACAACCATCCTCTATCTCTGTAAGTCTATCAATATAACCACATAGTTTGTACTCACCAGATTCATCTAGATTTATGAGAATACGTTCTTCAAGCGCAATAGTTCTTCCCTGATCAAATGGTTTATACATTTTGTAGTAGTTAGTGATACATCTTTCAGCTATCAACAGATAGTCTTTAGGACGATATTTCTCCTTTACAATCACAATCAAGTCATTCCAGTTTTTAGTCCATCGAATATGTAAAAAAACAAGCAAATCTTCCAAAGTATTTTCTTTTTGATATTGAATATCACGATATAATTTTTTCAAGGTTTCATGGACTCTTTTACCAAGAAATAGTTCAATGCTTTCTCTTGTTTCTGTTTTTACCTTGTCAGTATATTGGAGTTTATATTTTTGTGGACATTGTTCATAGCAGCTTAAACGGGAATGAGAACAAATTGTCATAAAATATCACATCTTGCGACTGCAAAATTATTTTTGAAAACGTTCTTCAGCAACTCAATAAATGTAAGTTGCTTTAGTTCAGAAAAAGAAAGAAAAAAGGGTTTAAATTGCGGTTTAATAACCACCTTAAGAATAAAAAAAAAGAATGGTTTAACCTGATACTTTTTATGATATTATTCAGTAATTTCAAATGTATAATGCTCTGTTTCGAGTGTGCCTAGCCAGATTTTAGGGAATTCTGAAGTTAGTGAAGGGATTGGTAGAAATGATTTATATGCTGCGTAAATTCCATAAGCTCCAGGAATGAAGTCGTAAGGTACGGGTACTTGAGAAGAAACATCTGTTGCAGAGTTTAGAATACCAAATAATCCACATTTTATATCTATTTCAATTGAGCTAGAATCTTCTGGATATAATGTCAATAATTGCACATTATTAGGATCAACTGGGCCTATGAATTGAATTTCAAATCCATCTGGTGTACGAATGAAGAAATCAATAGTCCCAACTTTAAAATTCATTTCACTAACATAAATGATTTCATAATCAATATTAGTCAAAGTTGCTCGTACGAAAATTGGCTCCTCTAGCTTATATTCTTCTTTGCCGGAGATATCAAACAATAATTTGGGAGGTGCTGTGTCAGAATCTGGTTTTGGTGGTTCTACAGATTGAAAATTATCAAAGAATTTAGCTAAAATTGGGAATGTATTACAGATTTTACTAATAAAATCAAAAATCTTACTTTGAAATACAGTTTTTATTCCAATCACTTTCGTTTCATCAACTGAATTTTGAGCCATAGCAACTGTAGAAATTGAGGCGCAAAAAAGTAAAGTTACTAGCATAATTGTTACAAATTTTTTATATTTCATATTTTTACCTCTGTCTTTATTTATATTTTTATTTTAACATTTATATATATTTATGATTATTTATAAAACTTTCGTTTATTAATAGACAAAAAAATTTAGTAAAAAACAAGCGTATCATCAATGATTTCAAGTGCTTTATCAATTTCCTCAGAAGAAATAATCAATGGTGGACGGAATCTAATTGTATTTGCTCCACATCCAATAACGATTAAACCATTTGCATATAATTTGTCTTTCAGCTCATTCCTCTTTTTGGCGTTTGGTAGATCAAACGCACACATAAGACCTAGTCCTCGAACATTAGATATTTTATCTTGATGCTTTTGAGCAAGTTTTTCAAGACCTTCTAAAAGACGTTTTCCCTGCAATTCTGCATTTTTTATTAGATTCTCTTCTTTTATCACTTCAAGATATTTTTGGCAGCGAACCATATCAACAAGATTTCCACCCCAGGTAGAGTTGAGTCTACTTGAAATATTAAAAACATTTTCTTTGATTTCATCTACCCGATTACTAACCATAATCCCGCATACTTGTGTTTTTTTTCCAAAGGCAAGTATATCAGGCGTAAAACCAAAATGTTCGTGAGCCCACATCTTACCAGTCAGTCCAACACCAGTTTGTATTTCATCTAATATGAACATCATTTCATGTTTGTCACAAAGTCTTCTCAGCTCTAAGAAAAATTCTTTTCTAAAATGATTATCTCCACCCTCACCCTGAATAGGTTCAATAATAAGAGCGGCAATATCATTTGGATTTTCTGAAATAGCGGTTTCTATTTCAGATACTGCCTGTTTTTCAAGTTCTTTTACTTTTTCTAGGTTTTCTTTGTTTAAAGGATATGTAATCTTTGGATTTATGATACGTGGCCAATTAAATTTTGTAAAATATTTAGTCTTATCAGTATTAAACGTATTTGTCATTGAAAGTGTATAACCTGTTCTACCATGGAATGCTTCGTTAAAATGTATGACTTTTGTGCCAAGTTTTTCACTGTCTTCTTTTTCAATGTTTTTTCTCACCTTCCAGTCAAATGCAGTTTTCAATCCGTTCTCAACTGCTAGTGCACCACCACTGATAAAAAAAAGATGTTTGAAATAATTTGGCACTGCATGTTTTGCAAAACTATTAACAAATTCTGACATTTCTGTAGTATATATATCAGAGTTGGTTGGCTTGTTTACTGCAACTTCTCCAATTTTTTTTATAAACTCTGGAGTGGTAAGTTTAGGATGATTACAACCTAGGGGGGCTGAAGCAAAAAAGGAGAAACAATCAATCATATATCTCCCAGTTCTTGAATCATAGATTTGGCATCCCTTGCTTTTTTTTAAATCTAAAACAAGGTCAAAACCATCTGCAAGTATATATTTGGCGAGTGTTTTATGTACATTTGTTGGCTCAATTGTCATTATATCTTTATTCCCCCTTAAAATTGTTTTTTTACTTGTTAGAGCGCTATATCTCGTGCTTATAAAACGGTATCGGTAGTTTTTAAGAAATAATTAAAATTAGATTGAGAGAGGGGGAGGTGGAGGTAGAAAAGGGAGGATTTAGATGAGCTGATTACCCCTCTCTCACAGTATGGCGCTCTATTTTAAGTCCACACTGTTGATTTCACTAAGATCCTCCAAATCGTTCATTTTAACCATGTTATCAGAAATCGTGTAGAGAACATCACCAATGTATAATGAACGAATTACATCAAATGAAGATGAACCCCAATACCACCGATATTCATCTAAGAATTCGTCATCATCCATGTGAGTTATTTGACCTCTAAATTCAAAGCCGTTTTCTAAAGATAACCTATAAACAAATGCACCTTGGAATGTAAACTTACCATAAGTACTTCCAGTATAGCCGTTGTTTTGCTCTTTGATTTCATCACTGATTTCATAAAGACTAATAGGTAGAACTAGTAATTCTCGTTCTCTGTCAAAGAGAAAAGCTTTATGCTCATAAAGGACAGGACTATCTGTTCCTCGGTCACCAATTGTAATCTTTGCTACTTCTTTTGGATTATTAAAGTCACTAACATCAAATAATGCAATTTTAAGACCTTGGTACCAAGCAAAATTACCAGAACTTGATTCCACTGTGTCTTTTCCAATGCCAATAATATGGTTTTCATCAAAGGGGTGTAGGTAATCAGAGTAACCTGGAATCTTTAGTATACCAAGAATTTTTGGATTATACGGGTCAGATAAATCAAGTGTAAAGAATGGATCAACTTTTTTGAAAGTTACAAGATATGCTTTATTACCCATAAATCGGGCAGAGTGCATCCTTTCACCAGGGGCAATATTTTCAATCTCAGATGTACGATTCATATCCTCATCTAGTATATACAGGTTAGTAGTAGAATCATACCATTTCTGAGTTGCAATTCTAAAAAATCCGTTATGTTCATCCATAGAAAATTGATTTAAAGTATCTCCGGGAACTTTTCCTTTGGCTATGTAATCAATATTTCCATTTTCAATTGAAATCTTGTGTATTATTGTTGCTTCCTCATAGTGATAATCATCTCCCCATAAAGAGCAATAATAGCTATATTCTTGACATGCTAAGAAAATATTGTTATTTGATACATACATATTTTGCGAATTACCAAGTAGGAAGCTTTTTTGATCTACTTCATCTCCATAAATATCAATTGAAATAATGTGGGTCATTGAGTCAATTTTTTCAGAGTTGTTTACATAATAAATATCCTCAATAGGAATACATCTCGTATAATCATTAATCGTTATCTCAGGTATGTTAATTGTAATATTATCCTCAAGTTTATAATATATATTACTAGTATACTCGGTAGTAATGATATAGATATAATTACCTATCATTCTTGCATTAAAAAATGATCCATCAGCCTCAATGTCTCTAATAAGCTCTGGAACTTCTCTATCAGATATATCATAAATATTAATAACAGTAGTTGAAATTCCCCACCAATATGGACAATATCCATAGATAGTTTTACAATCTACATGTTCATGGGAATCTCTTTGAGAATTACCAAAAGCAATCAAACGATCCTTGTTTATGAAAAAGTTTTGAACATTGACATCATCTTCAAAATTGATAATTGATAAAACTGTTGCCGATTCTGCCGGGTAGGCTTTTATTATGTAAATCTTAGAATCTACTAAAATATACAGATACGCTCCATCTGTTTTTACTAAATCTGGCTCATCAACACCTTCAACTTGTATATTTGTTTTAGAGTAATCAACAATTTTTCCATTCCCAAAACTATCAGACATGAATCCATTTCTTCCGTTATTTGATTGCGATATCAATATTTTTGGAGCAAAATCGCTCTCTTCATAGCCCCAACTATTATATTTATAGGTATTACTTCCTAAAAAATCGATAAATTCATCATATGAATCAAAAGTGTTTAACCCAGCATATGTTCTATACCAACCTGAACCGCCTATTACCACAGGTTGTACATTAATAGCACAGGCAAAGCTTACAATGATAATAACTCCTGCAAGCATCATTCCGCTTATTTTCAAATTTTTACTTTTCATATTATCACATCGATTCTAATTTTATCAAGAATTATGTCTTCCATGGTTTATATATAATCGGAAAATGTTCGGAAAAAACCAAACAACCACTCCTTAAAAAACAAGAAAATAAAGAAAGAAAAGACAAATAAAAAAAAGATAAGAATTATAAAATTTCTATTTTTTCATCAAACTTAATACCTATATCTTCTAATTCATCTAGAATTGGATTATAGATTCCAGGAGTTACAGGAATGTGAACACCAGTTAAGCAAATTTCTCCATTAAGAATCATTTTTACAGCCATTGCTGCGGGTAGTGAAACTGTTCGTGCAATGGAAGAGTCATCATCAGGTATGCCATAATCAAGTAACGTTGAGGTGATGTACTCCTTTTTAGATGGATATTCTGCTATGAACTCATGATGCATAACTATCATATCTCTTTCATTTTTATCAAGAGACATCTTACTTAACGTCAAAACGTTAAGATAATCTAACGGATTATCGCGATCTTTAGGTAGTTCTTTATCGCTAAAGAGACCTAACCATTCAAGTCTTTTTATAACTGTTGAATATGTTTCTATATCAAGGAATTTTGCTGTTGCTTTTACAATATCATCTTTTTGACCAGCACCAACAAGATGCCTAGTTAAATCACCATATGTTTTACCAGAGAAATTCTTTATAGGTTCTTCACCTAGCCAACCAAGAGCAACTATTTTCCGCATGGTTTCACACCAACCTGTCATCCTAAAGGTTCCCCGATAAACAGTGTGTGCATCTTTCAAATCATAGATGTTTTTGTAAGGGGTAGAATTTCTATTTGGGTAGTTCTCAAATGATCCAATTCCTGGAACATCTTGCATCGTATAATTCTCAAATAATTGTTCACCAGGATATGATACCTTTTTTCCGTCTTGTAGCCACTCTGAAGCATTTTTTGAAGCTAAAAGAACTCCACGGGGTGCCCATGAAAACTTGTAGCCAAATGGATTGTTGTTTGCTTCGTGTGATGGCAGAGCGCCAGTTGTAGATTTGAAACTTACAATCTTCCCACCATTGTTTTTAACTTTATGAATAATTTTCATTGCAGACATGTGATCAATACCGGGGTCAAGACCACACTCATTGAGAATAAGAATATCAGCATCCTTTGCTTTTTTGTCTAGTTCATTCATCTCATTGCTTACATATGAGGTTGTAACCAGGTGTTTTTTATGTTTGATACAAAGTTTTGCAACCTTTACATGGAAAGGATATGGAAGAAAACTTACAGAAAGATCTGATTCGGAAATTAATTTTTCTAATAAATTGTCATCAGTGACATTAAGCGGAATTGCTGTTCCATCAGGGTGACCATTAAGTATCTTCTCTACTTTACTAACTGTTCTACTTGCCATTGTTACAAAACAATCTGGTTGATCTAAAAGATACCTCACAAGCGGTCTTGAAACCATTCCTGCCCCGAGAACCAATATTTTTTTCATAAGTATACTCCCTTCTGAATAATATAAAACGTTCATGCAGCGAAAAGAATTCACTTATAAATATTTGTTGATATAGCTGTAATTTGGTGTCAGTTCACCACGATGTAATACCACAGCATTTTTTATCTCAGGTGGTAACTCTAATCTATCAAAATCCACGTTATAGCTGGCCTTAACAATGGCAGGAACAAAACTAAATAGAGAATCACTAAAAACCTGTGAAGATTCTTTTGGCACTTCACATGGAAGATTATCTACAGCCATAACAACCACACCGCTGCCCGCATATCCCTCTTTAATTTCGCCACTTAAGTGATTATAAACAAAAATAGGATTATCAGGGGGAGTAGCTTTTTCAGTGAATTCAATTGCACCGTTAATATCAACACTAATATCACCAACAATCTGGAGTTTGGAACGATCGTTGTAGTTTTCCTTCATAAACTCCTTGGAAATAAGACGAGGGTACTGTTTATTCCAATAAATGCAATTCATAAGAATAGATAAACGAGGAAGATATCGATGAAAAACAGAACGATACAAATGAGGATGATTATAATACTCCTGTAGCTTAAAATTTTTTCCACTAGAAATAGGTTCCACCATATCTTCTTCTTTAAAAACTACTTTATAGATAACTCTATCTGAAAAGTTCTTATGAATAGCTTCAAGTTGCTTAGGAGTAATCTCTTTTATAGGTAAAATATCAAGAATTTCTTGGCCACCCTGTGATACATTTCCATAACCTGCAAATCCTACAACTAAAGGAGTTAATGAATCAGGAAGTCCCTCTTGTTCAATTCTATTTCCAACTTCTTTTAAGTGAATCTTTGTTTTATTAAGATCTTGGTAATAAATCGTTTGTTTTATTTTACTAAATGGTGTGTTTATTCCTTTCCATTTCATCCTTTGTCCAAATGCCCAAAGTGTATCAATCATTCCTGCAAGACCCGCGAATCTCCCAAAAAAAACTAAACGACGACCTTTTTCATCAGTAATCTTTTCATAGTCAATTAAATTACATTTAAGTTCCATCATTTTTTTTAACATGGGCATATTATAGCTCTGACCCTTGATTGTATGAGAAAAAAACACATATGTTTTACCAGGTTCAAAGAAATTAGTTGGAACCTCTTTTACAGCAAAAACAACAGAAGATTTTGATAAATCTTCATCTATATAAGCTCCGGCAGATTCGTATTCTTTATTAGCAAATACTCTGATTTGTGATGGTTGAATTATTGTTTTAACACCATGTCTTTCTTTCAATTCCTTTATATGTTCGGGTGTTAATGGAACGCGTCTTTCCCACCTGTTTTTATCTTCTCTACGGATGCCTAGTATAAACTCCATTAGTAATTCCCCAGAAAAACCTCATCTTTTACGATTTTAAAAAGGTTATGAGAGGTTTTGAAGATTTGATGTGGAACAAAAACATTATTTAAATCTTAAAATTGCGCCCACATGCCCAAGGTCTGCGATTTCTTCGTCATCAGTAAATTCAATCTCCGCATCTGTTCTCTCTGCAAATTCCAGAATCTCTTCTAAAACGTCTACCTCTGATGTTTTTTTACCGCAATAAGGACACAATTTTTTAGTTCCTTCCCCAACTACCTGGCAGTTTTCGCATATCCAACCATGAAACTTATAATCTTTCTCGATAAGGAGTAATTCTACTTGCCCATTTTTTACAGCATTCAAGGTTTCTTTAGGGCCATAAACAGCCAGACCATCTTTTAATATCTCTTCTTTTAAATGTTGAACTGCTTTATGACTTTCTCTCTGTTCTCTCTCTGAAATCAAATGAACAGATTCTTTTAAAAGTTTTTTTTCATCATCTATGCTAATATCGACGATATCAATAATTTTATCCTTTGTTTCTTTAGGAAGCATATCTATAAAATGGATTTTTGGAGTACCAGGCCCTGCAATAATAATACGATCATCTACTCTATCTTGAAGTGCCTCAGCAACTTCTGATAAAAATGCATTTATAGCTCCTTTTCTTAATCTATTGAATCTTGCCTGAGAGCATCCGCCTTTTTTATGTTTGTTCATAATATCTGCTGATAGTTTCTTTGTATCATTGACTTTACCCATGGACACCGAAAATATCTTTGCATAATTTGAGCTGACTAAAAGTAAAGTAAATGATTCCCACTCATCTTGTATTCTTGCTAAAGGACGAATATATGGAGAAGAATCAACAATTAGTAAGTTTTTAATTTGGACAGACATAGGAAGATATCTCAAGAAATTATGTTTATGAGATGCGAAAATTGCAACATTATCACTGATATTTTTCTTGAGAGTAACTTCTATATCTTCGATAGTATCATTAAAATTTTTTAATAAATCTCCTTTTAGAATGGACCGGCAGGTTCTTATTCTTCTATTGATAAATTTCCTATCAGTTTTTTTGTATAAATAAAGACTAATATAATTATCATTGCTATCGGGATCATATATCTCTGATAATTCTCTTATAAATTCACTAAGATTCTCTGGCATGATTATCAACTACCGAAAATAAATATTGTTTATAATGTCTTTCTAATCCATTTTTTACTTTCAATAAACCCTTAGCAAAGAATAAATAGCTACGAGATTTTTCTTATTGTTAATGGGAATTACAAAGCAAACATGTTTCAAAGATACAGATATTATTAGTGCTTCAGAGATTGGACAATACCACTACTGCTCAATAGCATGGTATCTTCAAAAATGCGGATATAAGCCGAAATCTACCTTACTTGAGGTTGGCTCAAAAAAACATGTGGAGCTTGGTAGAATAATAGATCATACCCAAGTATGTATTAAGTGGGGTAGAGCTTTTGCAATCGCGGGTTATCTCATGCTGATTCTTGGAATTTTGATTTTTCTATTTGAGGTGATTTTATAGTAACTCAAATTATCCTGAGTATATCATTATTATTGTTTTCTGTCTCATTAATTGCAGTATCAAAAATATTACATAGAAATGTAAGAAAATTAAAGATAAAACACAAAATCCCAAATGGTAAGATAGATTACTCTGATCTTAATAAGCCGGGTAAGCCTTTTTTTTCAAAACGTTATAGAATCACAGGTAAACCAGATTACATTATTAAAAAGGATAAACATTATATACCTGTTGAAGTAAAAACTGGGTTTCATAGCGAACCACAAAAAAACCATATATTTCAACTTGCAGGCTACTGCCATCTTTTAGAAGAGAACTATGGAGGTTTTGTACCTTTTGGAATACTCGTCTATAATAATATGTATCAATACAAAATTCCATTCAATCCAAAAGTAAGATTTGAATTTGAATCTACTTTAAAAAACATGAGGCATGTAATGAAAACAGATAGAGTTTCTAGAAATCATAGTAATCCCAATAGATGTAAAAATTGCTCTATGCGTTCAAATTGTAACAATAAATTATTATAAAAATATATTTTTAAAAAAAGTTTTATAAATAGATGTTATATTACAAAGTATATTCATTACAAAAATGGGCGAGGAAATTATGAGTAAAAACTTGACATTTGAGGATGGAATATTACTATGTAAATACATCTATCAAAGTGCTATTGAAAAAACGCTTAATGGAGTTTTAGAGCAAGAACAAATTTTTTACAAAACACATAAGATGTTAAGTAAACTAAATAAAAATTTTAATAACGAACGGTTAGATGAACTCCTTTATATTCTTAATATAGAAAATATTTATACCATAATTTAAAAAAATAATTTTAAATTACATGTAGGTATTGAACTTGTTTAGTCAGTAGAGATTTTTATCTTTTTTTTAGTATCATGTCAAAGGCTTCATTTAGAAACGCCCTTTCTTCTCTAGTTGGAGACCAAGTAAAACCGTTTTCATCTTTAATAAAATTTGGTGCACTTGAATCAAATCGTGTCATAAGATTCAAATGTCCAGTCATTGGATCTCTACTTATCTCAAGCTTTATATGTATATTTTCATTTTTATCCATGATATCCTCATCCACTTTACTACTAGGTAAATCATTTCATGTAACTTATACTTTTCTTTTTTGTGCTAATAATCGAATAACCATTAGATAGGTTTTTTAAAGTAATACGGGATTTAATATAATAGGAGAGATAAGGATATTTAGAGATTTGTAACTATGCTGACAGATTCTATGATTATCAAGTTGATACATTCGGGAGCTGACATTGGCCCTGATTACAGTTTGGAAATATATGGTAATGGTAAGGTTATATATGACGGTGTAGAAAATGTTAAAGTTAAAGGCATAGTCAAGAGTTCTATTGATAATGATAGGGTTATTTTATTACTTTCAGAGTTTAAAGAGTCAGGTTTCTTTTCTTTAAATGACGCGTACTCTTTAGAGAACTCAATTAGTCGACCATATACTATTGTTTCAATTTCGATTCCTAAAGAAAATAGTGAAATGATGACTAAGAGCATTAAATATTATCATGGGGATAAACGTGTACCAGAAAAACTGAAAATTTTGGTAAATAAAATCGAAGAAATAGTTGGTTCAAGTAAATGGGTTGGTGACCTATCTGAGTATCAAGTATTTGGCCAAAAAAGCAAGTTTAAATCAAGTTTAGAACCTATTAGTGATACGGGACAGAAAGCCCCTTCAGAATCTATTAAGAAAAAACCAATCAAATTGATGGTGGTTGGAGTTATTTTTATGCTTTTAATTTGTATAATATTTTATAGCATATATTCGGTGGTTACTAATTTACCTTCAGAAAATAATACTTCTTCAGATGATACAGAAATAATTGATATTGGAAAAAATCTTGAAATTACTGTTTTAGAACCCGCAAGTGATGTAAGAAGTTATCGAGACTATGATCCTCAACTGGTATTTTATAACGGAAGTAGAGTTTGGATTTATCAAGAGTATGCAAATATTTCAACTATTGATGATGAATATTGTGATTTAATTCTTGGTATACAAGTAGAAAATGGAGATTATATTTTACAACCTGAAAATGTAAATAAGAGCAAAATAGGAAATCTATCACATGCTTGGTGGTTTGACACAGATGATTCATGGCTCAGTGGAATTTATTATGTTACTGTAAACATTACAGATACTATCTCTAATCTTACTACAGATAAGTTAGCTGTTTTTACTTTGATTTGAAAGAAATAATAGATACATTTTTTAAAAGATAAATATTTAGAAATTCAAGAGATTGATTTCCTAGAGGGCAATTATATGCACTTTGATACTAAGAAATTATTAATTATAATATTTATAATTTTAATTTGTGTTATGTTAGTGATAGTTTTCTTTTTATCTGGAAAAATTGTTGATAAAAATGATAATATTGTAGTAGGGTATCCAGAAATAACTGTTTTAGAAACTGCTAGTAGTGTCTCAACAAATCCTCCTAGCTATGTCCCAGAATTTAGTTTTTACATGGGGCAAACAATTTGGATATACCAGGAATATACAAATATTTCTCATAATGGTGTGAGTAATTTTTATATAAATATTAGTGTTATTCATGAGGATGGCAATACATTAAGTTTTTTTGAGGAACATGTAAATAATGATGAAAAGAATAGTTTTTATTATTTTATTACTAATTCTACATCATGGCCAGATGGATTATATGTTGTTTCATCAAAGTTGGTAGACTATATTTCTAATGAAACTACTGTTAGGTCTACTACATTTTATATTTTATAGATATTTTGTTTTGTAATTGTCGTTTTTTCATTTTTGACATTTTTCCACAAAAACTTTAAATATTATTAGTTGTAGAGTATAACATATCGCTTTGTGACATAAAAAAGGTGAGGAGAAAAATGAGGAGAAAAATCTTTGGAAAATATGACGAAAAAAATGAGGCTTTTGAGAGATATTTGCACGCCATCGGTACAAATATTAATGAATTAAACAAACAGATAACGGGGGTGGATTAATAATGGAAAGGAAAAACTTGAACAAATGGGTTATGCTTTTAAGCATAGTTTCTGCAACTCTTATAATTACATCATCTATGGGAGTTGCACTTGAAGTTAATATAATTCGGGAAGAATCTGTAGAAGCTGATACAACTAGAGAAGAAGCATTGGAAGAAAGAATCGAACCTGAACCAGTTTTTTCTGCAGATGCCGGCAGAATTGTACTAGATGAAAGCGCTGAAGAAGTAGAGGAACTCAGCGGCGAAGCTATAATAGTTGAAAAGATCGAAGATCCAGATATGGGTACAACAGACGAAGGAAGTCCAGATGATATTTCTGGTGACGTAGATAGTGAACCTATAAGATTGGAGATTGATGGTCCAGCTACAGGGTCAACAGGTATGGATGATACAAGTGATATTTCCAGTGACACATCTGGTGACATCAGTAATGAACCTGACGATGATGGAGGTTCAGATCCCCCAGAAGGAATGGATCTATGGTTAGTTTTTAACAGTGATATCATCTCAGATGACCCTGATGAAGGATCAGACGAAACCAGTTCAGATAATAATCTAAATATCATAGGAGAGAACGATGGAGATTTATCCGGAAGTCTGTCAGGCTCACCTATAGTTGAAGTCGATGAGATATTTTATTCAGCATGCGATCGAACAATTGATAGAGAATCCTATATTGGCTCATTACTTGAATACAACATAGTTGGTTATGTAACAGTGGATGTAATTAGTGGCAGTGAAAATCTTAATGGAGCCCCATACTTTACACGGATAGATGCAGCTGATGAGGCTCTACTTACCATTGCTTCATTAATTGTGATGGCTACAGCTAGAATTGCTTCAAAAATCAACGATTTTATAAATAATATCGATAGTTCTGTAATTATTGCAATTGCTCTTGCTGGTGGCATGTTAACTGCACTTGCAGCAGCAGTAACTACTGGAGCACTCATTTTTAGTTTTGCAATGATCTTGGATATACTAACAGACTTTCCAATTCTCAATGGACTACTACAGATAGTTGCACAGAAAATTGAAGATATTATAGTTAGACCTATAACAAAGGTTTTTGAAAAACTACTCCCTATTCTAAAGCAACTATGGATAGATGATGGTGCAGCAGTTACACTTTTACTTGGTTTAGCAGACTTTTTCATTCCAAGCTTTTTTACAGACCGTTCAGTTCCTCATGCCATAATAATGTATCTCAGAGGGGAAACAATAGGAGCAATCAGAGCATATCTAGTTTCTTGTGGCTTAAGTGAAACACAAGCAAATGCAAAGATAGCTCAATTAAACAATCTAAAAGCTGAGTTCAATAATCTACGCGCTAATACCATTGGTAAATTTGCTTTATTCATGTCAGGTGGAAATTCAATTGTATCGCTATGCAACCTACACATAGAAATTGCTGATTGTTGTCAATCTGGAGCAGATGACTATGCTGCGATTCTAAAGGTAAAAGCTCACAGTGGTAAAGTGGAGTTTGACACGAAGAAGATAGGTGTAATTTACGACAATACTATGTGTCCATCTTTCGAGGTAGTTGAACAGAGTACAATTTTAAATGGAATGCCAGCAGCGGGTAGCACGCAATCGTCAAGTAGCACCACAGGTAATACAATGTCAGGTACAACTACAACAGGTACTACAGGTCTGTAGATACTTAAAGAATTGTAATAACTAGTAAAAGATGTTAGGAAGCATCGATTTTGTTCGATGTTTCCTTCTTAAAATATTTTATAACTTTTTGTTTGTTTGATTACTATTTTAAGAATAAAAAACCTTTTAATCAATCTTATCTTCTCACTTTTCAAACTATGAGAATAGCTGTATTATTAAAAGAAAGGTGTAAACCAAAGAACTGTACTTTAGAATGTATAAAATTCTGCCCTAGAGTTAGAGCAGGGGATGAAACCATTGTAAGCGGAGAAGATAATAAACCAGTTATTTCAGAGGAACTCTGTGTTGGCTGTGGCATTTGCGTGCATAAATGTCCGTTTGATGCAATAAAAATTATTGGTCTTGCAGAAGAACTAAAAGAGGATCTTATCCATCAATTTGACAAAAATGGGTTTCGGTTATTTCGACTCCCCATTCCAAAAGAGGGTAGCTGTATAGGCATCCTTGGTCCAAATGGCATAGGAAAAACAACAGCAATCAAGATTCTCTCAGGGCAGTTAAAACCAAATCTAGGCGAATATGAAGATGAACCTTCGTGGGATGACATTCTTGAATATTACGCAGGGACCGAACTGCATAATCATTTCAGCCATATCGCAAAGAAAGAAATAGAAAGTATCATGAAACCCCAGTATGTCGACAAGCTCCCAAAAATAATGAAAGGACCAATCAAAGATGTTCTAAAGAAGGCTGATACATCTGGGTCGTTTGATACCGTTGTAGAAAAACTAGAGTTAAGCAACATCCTAGACAAGCAAATAGAGAAAGGCACTATTTCTGGTGGCGAACTTCAGTTGGTTGCAATTGCCGCAACACTACTCAAGGATGTTGATCTGTATTTTTTCGATGAGCCATCTTCTTATCTTGATATACATCAGCGCTTAAAGGTCGCCCGCATTATTAAGGAGTTATCAGAGCAGAAGAAGGTAATGGTAATAGAACACGATATTGCCGTACTGGATTTCCTCTGTGATAACGTACATCTTGTTTATGGTGACGAAGGTGCATATGGTGTCGTCACTCATCCCCGTGGCGTACGTCATGCCATAAACACCTATCTCTCAGGCTATCTAAAAGAAGAGAACATTCGATTTGGGGAGAAAATAGAGTTTTTTGCTCATCCCCCTAAACAACGGCAGAATATGAGAATACTTGTTACCTTTGATGATTTAACAAAGTCATTCAAGGAATTCTCACTTGAAATTGAAAAAGGAATCATTAGACAGGGAGAAATTATAGGTATCGTCGGTCCGAATGCAATTGGAAAAACAACGTTTGTGAAGATGCTTGCTGGCGCGACAGAGCCAACAACCGGCAAGATAGAGTATGATATTAAGGTGAGTTACAAACCACAGTATATTTCGCCAGATTTTAAAGGGACAGTTAGGGAGTTTTTTGAACTGAAAGCACAGCAGTTGTTCACTTCACCATTTTTCAAAGCAGAGATTTTTGAACCATCACATCTGAAGTATCTTCTTGATAAACAACTTGAAACACTCTCTGGTGGTGAGTTGCAGCGAGTTGCTATTGCCAACTGTCTTGTTCAGGATGCTGATATATATCTCATAGATGAACCTTCTGCATATCTTGATAGCGAGCAAAGAATGATTACGTCAAGAACTGTTCGTAGAGTAATAGAAAAGTCAGGCAAGTCGGCAATGATTGTAGACCATGACGTCTATTTCATCGACATGATTAGTGATGCATTAATCGTTTTTGACGGCGAACCTGGAAAACATGGTCGAGGACGTGGACCGTTCAGCCTCCATGAAGGGATGAATCGATTCCTGAAAGATGTTGATATTACATTCCGTAGGGATGAAGATACACGAAGGCCTAGGGTGAACAAACCTGATTCATACATGGATAGAAAACAACGGCAAGATGGAGAGTATTATTATAGCCTTTGAAGTGATAAGATGTGTTTTAAACGCATAAAAAAATATTTTGATGAACTGGGAAAAAAAGACAAGATTCAAACAAAGGAAATGGAAAAAGCAATAGAAAGAAGTAAAGATATATCTGAGGCGTACTTGCAAGGTGGAAAAGCTGTCGGTGAGATAGTAAAGCCAAAGAAGAAAAAATAAACACAATAGTTAAATTACATGTATTTTATTCGTGGATATCATGCCAAGATCTGGGAGGCTTAGAAATTTTATCAGAGAGTACAGCGAATCGCCTAGAACGAATAGGATTTCGTTTATTCCTCCTTTTCTCATAATCATTGTTGAAGGGATACTTCTTGCACATGCACTTACTATAGACGTACCAGATATAATGGTCGTTGAGTTAACGACGGTTTTGCTTATTATATCAGTCATTGAAATAATTCTTGTTTTTAAGGAAATACATGAGCACTATATGAGCAGTAACTTTGACCGCATACTGACAATTAGATTAGATGATTTTATCTTGCAACAAAAAGAAAAAAACGTCAAAAAAATTGTTGAAGATTTTATTGATATGCATTTGCATTACAAGAACCATAGAAATGAAATATATCACATTACATGTCAAATCATGGAGACACATAAAGAAGAAGAAAAAGAAGAAGCGCTGATGAGTAAATTGAAACCATTTATCAAACGTAGAAAGAAAAAGAACATTGATCAGATAATTAAAGCGTTTATGAAAAAATATCCACAGTATAAAAAATATCGTGCAGAAGTGTATGAAAACACCTGTCAACTCATGGAGAATTCGAAGAAATAAGTAAATAGGCTATCTTATAATGGTCTGCGTTTTTTCCATGATTGCAAAATAATATTTTTGAGTTCATTAATATCTTTTGCTTTTATCCATTCCTCTTCGAAATCAGTTTCTTCAGCAATTTGAATAATCCACATGAGAGAATGCAGATAAAAACTCTTCTGATCTGGAGATGCTACAATAACAAAAAACGCATGAATCGGATCAACATCATCAGAAATGATAATGCCCTTTTTACTTCTAACTAAGATTATCTCAAATTTATCATGCCCCTTGATGATATGTGAAAAAACAGCTATACCTGAGTGCAAAACAATATTAGAATCTTTTTCTCGCATCCTAAGAAGCGCATGCAATTTATCTTCGTCTAAATCTAATCGATCTGCAAGTTTATGTGCTATCAACCATGCAAACTTATCGGGACGCATATATTTGAAAACGTCTACAACTTCGCATTTTTTAATAAGCTGTTCAAATCGTTTCTCGGTGATATCATCTCGTTCTATCAGGATTTCTCGAAGTTCCTCATCTACCAAGTAGCCAGTTGACTTAGTTCCTGTAACTCTTTCAATCAGGTGGAGTAGCGAATATTCTCGCCATATTTTATCACGAGCAAAGAACCAATACCATAAAAATCCAAAAAGAATGAAAACTCCAACGATAAGCATTGGAACAAGCCCCATCTCAAAGATGAGAAATACGAGTCCGAAAATTCCTGCAAGTTGAACCCATGGATAAAATGGAGATTTAAATTTTGGTCGATAGTGCCGTATCTTACTTTCTCGCATTATAATAAGTGAAAATATTACAAATAAAAACAACAGTATTTTGAGGAGCGAAGCTGTTTTTACAAGGCTTTCGAGGTCTAAAAACAAAATCACGAAAATCATAAAACCGGAGGTAAAGAGTATTGAAAAAGTTGGAGTTCCTCGATTTGATAGCTTTGAAAAAGAATGAGGGAGGAGTTGGTCTTTACCCATAGCCATCGGGTTACGAGATGCTGCAAGAATACCAGCATTAGCTGTTGAAATAAATGCTAAAATTGCAGCTATAGCCATAATCGCACCACCAATTCCCCAAAAAATAGGAATACTATCTGCTCCAAGAGAAATCGGTGTGAGAGATGTTGTTAATTGAGAGGGATTTGCTACCCCTATTGTTACAAAAATAACGAGTATGTAAAGAAGTGAGATAATACCCCAAGCAAGGAGCATTCCGAGTGGAATATTGCGTCCAGGTTTCTTGCATTCTTCTGCAACACTACACACCTTGGTTAAACCGCCAAATGAAACAAAAATAAGGCCTGCAGTTGAAAAAATGGAACCAAATCCATGTGGTGCAAAATTGTTGAAATGAGAAGGCTGAATAAAGAAAAATCCTGAAACGACATAAAAAACAAGAAGAACAAGAAGACCAATAACTAAGAATATCTGTGTTTTTCCTGTATGTTTTGTTCCACGGATATTTATTATAGTGAATATTATGCAGAAGAAAACAGCAATCAGCTTCATCTGCATTTCAGTAAAACCAGGATTAAGCAGAACGGCAAACACGCCAATGCCTACTAGGGCAAATGCGCTTTTGAATGCCAGAGAGAACCAGGCGGCAAACCCACCAATGGTTCCCATCATTGGCCCCATACTTCGATCTATAAAGAAATAGGTTCCACCAGCCTTTGGCATAGCTGTAGAAAGCTCAGCTTTTGATAGTAATGATGGTATAACCAAAAGACTTGCAATGCCGTATGATATGAGAATAGCTGGACCTGCATACTTAAACGCCAACCCTGGCAATACAAACAATCCAGAGCTAATCATAGCGCCAGATGCTATACAAAAAATGCCAAGAAGTCCAAGTTCTTTCCTTAAGCCCTTGGTCTCCTCACGCTCACCCATCTATTCAGGGTATAATATACAATCTATATCTATATTTCCTTGGATGTTTTCTAAATAATAATTCCTTTCTTGATTATGGTTTCTACCAAGTTTATCCCATAATGATATGGTAAAAACATATGATTCGGGCAATCAAGTATTATTATATCTGCTTGTTTACCTTTTTCAAGGCTACCAATTGTATCATTTAAACCAATTGCACATGCCGCATTAAATGTAGCTGCAGTAACTGCGTCTGCAGGCGTCATTTTCATATTAAGACACGCAAGTTGAATTATAAACTGCATATTTTCAATCCAACAATTTGGATTGAGGTCAGTTGCAAGAGCAATTGGTATACCGAGATCTATCATTTTTCTAGCATCAGCATATTCTTTCATCATAAGGGAAAATGGTGTTCCCGGAAGCATAACACCAATAGTTGCTTTTTTTGCCATTTCATTTAGACCTTTATTATTAGACATAAGAAGATGATCTGCCGAAATTGCACCAACCTCTGCCGCAAGAGCAGCTCCACCAGTATCAACTATTTCATCTGCATGTAATTTTGGTATTAATCCATGAGATTTTCCGGCCTCAAGAATTTTTTTTGATTGACTTGGTGTAAAAACACCTTTTTCACAAAAAACATCACAATATTGTGCTATTCCTTTCACTTTTGGAAGCATTTCGTTAATAACTATTTTAACATATTCCTCAGTTTTGTATTCTTTCGGAATAGCATGAGCACCTAAAAAGGTAGAAACAATATCTACTGGGTGAGTTTCATTTAGTTTCTTTTGTGTCTTTAAGATTCTAAGTTCTGTCTCCGTATTAAGACCATATCCGCTTTTTCCTTCACAAGTAGTAGTCCCATAAGAAAGCATATTGTCAAGGCGTGCCCTGCTTTGTTTCAATAAATCATTATTAGTGGCGTTTCTTGTTTCATTAACAGTGTAAACGATGCCTCCACCTTTTTTCAAAATATCCATATAACTTAGTCCTTTGAGCTTCCAATCAAGTTCAAATTCTCTAGAACCCGCAAAAACAAGATGAGTATGAGGATCAACAAAACCAGGCATCACCGTTTTTCCTTTTGCGTCAATAGTGGTTTTAGGTTTGTAATTTAGGTTTTTACCAATATCGACAATTATTCCATCTTTAATTGCAATAGAGCCCTTATTTATTATTCCAATATCGCTCATTTCTTTTTTTGTTCTTGGCTTATTTGGACCTTTTAATGTTATAATTTCGTTTGCATTTTTTATGAGGATGTCTACTGTTTCCATGCTAAGCTCCCAAACAGTTAAAAGAATAACCTAGATTAAGGGTTTGCGGTGCATAAGCATGGATAAAATAGTTGAATGTGTTCCAAATTTCAGTGAAGGTAAAGATAAATCAATAATCAATGCAATTTCTGCTGCAGTTGAATCCGTTGATGGAGTAAAATTACTTGATGCCGACCCAGGTGCTGATTTTAATCGAACTGTTTACACTTTTGTTGGAGAACCAGAACCTGTTCTAGAAGCTGCTTTTCAAGCTGCAAAAGTTGGTTTAGCCTTAATAGATATGACAAAACACAAGGGTGAACATGCGAGAATGGGTGCTCTTGATGTATGTCCATTCATTCCAATAAAAGGCGTTACAGATAATGATTGCATCGAACTTTCAAAGAAATTTGGAGAAAAAATGTCCAAAGAACTTGATGTTCCAGTATTTCTTTATGCAAAATCCGCAGCTAAACCTGAAAGAGTAAGACTTCCAGATATTAGAAAAGGTGAATATGAAGCTCTTGAAGAAAAATTTAAAGACCCTTCATATAAACCAGACTATGGTAAAGCTAAATTTGTTCCAAAAAGTGGAGCAACAGCAACAGGTTGTAGAGATATACTTCTTGCCTACAATATCAATTTGAATGCAAATGATAAATCCATTGCCTCAAAAATCGCAGGTAAAATCAGAACAAGTGGAGTAATTAAAAAAGATAAAGATGGAAACAAAATAATTGGTCCAAATGGTAAAACTGAGAGAATCCCTGGTAGATTCAAAGGTGTTCAAGCAGGAGGTATGATGTATGATGAAAACATCGCACAGGTTTCAATGAATCTACTTAATTATCGTGAGGTGAACCTTCATGATGTCTTTGAAGCAGTCCAAGAAGAAGCTGAAAAATTAGGTGCAAAAGCAACTGGTAGCGAAATTGTTGGTCTGGTTCCAAAGGAATCCCTAGTTTTAGCAGGTAAATTCTACTCTAAAAAAGATGAACTCAAAATAACTGATGATGAAGAACTTGTTACACTTGCAATTGATAAACTTGGATTATCTGAGCTTTATCCATTTAAACTTGAGGAAAAAGTAATTGATTACATGGTTGAAGAAACAGGCCCTCTTGCTTCAATGAAAGTAAATGGTTTTCTTTCTGAGTTAGCATCCTCATCTCCAGCACCTGGTGGTGGAAGTGTTGCAGCTCTTGCCGGAAGTCTTGGTGCAGCGTTATCATCTATGGTATGTAATCTTACAATTGGAAAAGAAAAATATGCTAATGTTCAGAGTGAAATAAAAGATACTTTAAAGAAAAGTGAACAGCTTAGAAAGAAGCTTACCAAGCTTATTGACGAAGATGCAGACGCATTTAATGATGTCATGAAAGCGTTTAAAATGCCAAAGGATACAGAAGAGCAGAAAATTAAAAGAAGCGCAGCAATACAAGATGGTTACAAAACTGCGACATCTATACCATTGGAAACAGCAAATACTTGTGAAAAAATACTTGATGTTGCAATGGTTGTTGCAGAAAAAGGTAACCAGAAATCAATTACTGATTCGGCAGTGTCAGCATTAATGGCCCAATCAGGTGTTGAATCAGCTATTCTTAATGTTAAAATCAATCTCGGATCAATTAAAGATGAAAAATTTGTTAAAAAGATCTCTTCTGAGCTGGATAAAATACAAAAAAATACTTCTAAAAAAACAGAAGAAATAATAAAAATTGTTAATAATAAATTGTAGATTAGCAAATTTATAAGTATATCTTGTTTACTTTAGTTTTTTTATAATGAAATCAGATATAGAAATCGCAAGATCTGCAAAGCTAGAGGATATCTATAGTATTGCTAAAAAAGCAGGAATAAATAAAGACGAAGTAATTTCCTGGGGGGACTACAAAGCAAAAATCTCTCTAAAAATTTTTAACAGAATTAAAAGCAACAATGATGGAAAATTAATTCTTGTAACAACTTTAAATCCAACTCCTGAAGGTGAAGGTAAAACTACGATGACTATTGGTCTTGCACAAGCTCTTACAAAGCTTGGGAAGAAGACTATGCTGTGTATAAGAGAACCATCTCTTGGTCCAATCATGGGGTTAAAGGGTGGTGCTGCTGGAGGTGGATATTCACAAGTTTTACCAATGGAAGATATTAACCTTCATTTCACAGGTGACATGCATGCAATTACAAGTGCTCATAATCTTCTTGCAAGTCTACTTGATAATCATGTTCATCATGGTGATGCTTTTCATATTGACCCAAGATATATTGTTTGGCCTAGAGTTTTAGATATTAGTGATCGTGCTCTTAGAAAGGTAGTTGTCGGTTTAGGGGGCCCTAGGGATGGTGTACCTCATGAAGAAGAGTTTGCAATAACTCCTGCTTCTGAGATTATGGCTATTCTTTGTTTATCTGAAGATTTAAATGATTTAAAAAAGAGACTGGGAAGGGTTATTGTTGCTTACACATATGATAATAAACCAATAACCGCAAGTGATCTAAAAGCTGTTGGTGCAATGGCAGTTTTATTAAAAGATGCATTAAAACCAAATCTTGTTCAAACAATCGAAGGCACCCCAGCTTTTATTCATGGCGGTCCTTTTGCCAATATTGCTCATGGAACAAACAGTCTTATTGCAACCAAAATGGCTCTGAAGCTTGCAGATTATGTAGTTACAGAAGCTGGTTTTGGTTCAGAACTAGGCGCAGAGAAATTTTTCAACATTGTCTGTAGAACTGGAAAATTAAAACCAGATGCAACAGTCTTAGTTGTAAGCATAAGAGCTTTAAAAAGAAATGGAGAAGGAGACATCAAAAACGGTTTACCAAATCTTGAAAAACACCTTGAAAACTTATCATCTTTTAGCGTTCCAGTAATTGTTGCATTAAATCATTTTATCGATGATAAAAATGAAGAAATTGAGGTTGTAGAAAACTTTTGTAAATCAAAAAATATCCCAGTAGCTGTTGCTGATATATGGGAACAAGGAGGAGAAGGAGGAATAGAGCTAGCCGGAAAACTTGTAAGCCTCATACATAATAATCCCTCAAAATTCCATTATCTTTATGATATAAATGCATCTGTTAAAGAAAAAATTGAGACTATTGCCAAAAAAATGTATGGCGCAGGAAGAGTTGTCTATACAGTTACAGCAGAACGAGATATCAAACTCTGTGAAGAGTTAGGTTTAGATAAGCTACCTATATGTATTGCTAAAACTCAATATTCACTTTCAGATGATGCAAAATGCCTGGGTAAACCTGAAGGTTTTAAGATTACAGTTAGAGAGATTAAATTTTCTGCAGGAGCCGGATTCTTAGTTCCAATGACTGGGAAAATTACTACTATGCCTGGTCTTCCTGCAAAGCCTACTTCAGAAAATATCGACATCAATGATGAAGGAAATATTTCTGGGCTGTATTAATAGCAATAATAAAAACAAAATAAGGATTTTGCATTTTAAATCCTATTTTGTATTAAGAGGCAGTCTTTCTAATAATGGAAGCTGATCTAAAAAAGTCCTTAATAAATTATATAAAATACGAAAAACTCTTCACAAAAAGAAAAAAAGAGGTAGAATTTGCTATTTATTGTAGTCCCAGTCGCAGTATTAACTGTTGTAGTATTGGGAACAAATTTGGATGCTGTTGCAGGAAGTTTTGGAATGGTGTGTTGACTACTTTGTTCTTGCTATGTTTCGATAAAAGATATGGGTCTGAAATAGCAGCAATAGTTATTTCTTCTTTTTATTAATCAACTTTAACATTTACTGCAAAATAAGGATACATTGATATATCAAATAATCTATCCATTTTTGGGGGCTATATTTGTGAGCGAAGAGGATCTTAAGTCTCATGTAGATGATATTATAAATGCTCTAAGTGAAAAATCAGAAAAAGAGGTCACCAGAGAAGAACTCGAAAAAGAACTCAGTAAATTCATAGAATATGGTGTACCTATTGACCAAGCGAAACAAACATTAATTAATAAGTTTGGTGGAATTGCAGTGCTTACGTCCACTGGATCTTCTTCTGAAAGAACATTGATATCTGATCTCCAGCCTAATGAACGCAGTGTAAATTTACTCTGTCATATTATTACAGTAAATCCAAAGGAGATAACTGTAAAAGGAGACAATCGTAAGATATTCTATGGCATCTTAGGCGATGAAAGTGGCACTATACCTTTTACAGCATGGAATAGTGATCTTGACGTTGAAAAAGGAGATGTAGTAGAAATCTCAAACGCCTATACACGGGACTGGCAGGGAACGGTACAATTAAATCTTGGAGACCAAATGAACATTAAAAAGACTGATAAAGATAAACTTCCTGAGAGTGCTTTTGAGGCAAAAGAATTCAAAGTAAAGGACCTGCGATCTGGTCTTGGGTCAGTTGATGTTACAGCAAGGATTCTAGAGATAAACGAACGAGAGGTAAATGTAAGCGGAGAGACAAAAAAAGTGTTTTCTGGAACAATTGCTGATGAAACTGGTAAAGCTCAGTTTACTTCATGGCATGATTTTAAGTTGAAAGATGGAGATGTTGTCCGGATAACTGGAGGATATGTAAAATCATGGAAGGGGATTCCACAGCTTACTTTTGATGAAAGAGCAACAGTTAAAAAACTTGATAAAAGTAAGATTCCAAAGGGAGACCTTAAATTAACCAAAATGCCCATTCACATGCTTATAGAAAAACGAGGAGCATTAGACGTTGAAGTGGAGGGAACAGTTATAGAAATTAGGCCAGGCTCTGGTGTTATTATGCGATGTGCTGAATGCAACCGTGCTCTACAAAATGGGGAGTGTAGCATTCATGGAAAAATAAATGGTAAACCAGATCTAAGACTCAAACTTGTTGTGGATGATGGAACAGGCTCTATTAGTAGTGTTTTAAATAAAGAGCTCACTGAAAAACTGCTTGGAAAAACATTGGAAGAATGTAAAAAAATGAATGAAGATGATTTGATAAATGAAATAAATAAAACACTTTTTGCCCGTAAGATAAGTTTGCGAGGTAATGCACTCGGTGATGAATTTGGAACTAGCATGATTGTAAAGGATACAAAGCTTGTTGACGTTGATGTAAAAGAAGAAGCTGAAAGACTGTCTCAGGAATTGGAGGAATTACTATGAAACGTGAAACTGCTTGGAAGGTTTTTGCTGGAGAGTATAATGATTCAACCATTGAGGTAAAGGGCGAAGGAGAAATGACTCCGTCTTATGTCGTTACTCCACTTGGTGCTAAAGTTAACCGTTTGTTTATAATAGGTGTTCTTACAGATGTCGAAAATGTTTCTGAAAATGGAGAATTTGTAAGAGCTCATATTTCTGATCCGACTGGTGTTTTTACTTTGTACTCGGGGCAGTATCAAAAAGAGGTAACAGATGCTCTTTCAAAAATTGAAGTCCCTGCGTTTGTTGCTGTAATTGGAAAAGCACGAACATATATTCCTGAAGAAGGAACACTTTTTGTCTCCATCCGTCCTGAGAGGATTATGGAGGTTAATGCTGACACAAGAGATAAATGGATTCTTGAGACATGTAAAAACACAAAAGATAGAATTGAGGCAGTTTTAGAAGCAAGGAAGATGACTGAGTCAAATCCTTACGAGCTAGCAAAACTTGGATACAGCAAAGAACTTTGTGAAGGAATAGTTGCAGCTCTGAAGACTTATGGAAGCATTGACCTGAATAAATATGTAATATTAATCCAGGAATCATTGCAATACCTAAGACCTGGCAAAGAAACATTACCAGATTTAAAAATTAATAAAAAAATTGAAGAAGATGTTGTAGAAGAAAAAGAAGAAAGTAAAGTCAATGAAGAAGTAAATGAACCAAAAGATGAAATTAATATCGATGAAGAAACAATAGAACCAATAGAAGAAAATAATATTGGTCAAGAAACAATAGAAGAGACACAATCACAAGATAAAAAACCAAAAGTTAAAGAAACTGTTGCAAAGGATGAAATTAAAGAAGGTGAGGTTGAAGATAAATCTCTTGAAATCGAAAACAATGTTTTAAAAACGATAAAACAAATAGAAGGCGAAGATGGAGCCCCCTGGGATTTAATCACTGAAAAATGCGAAAAAACAGGGCTTGAAAAAGATTCAATTGAAGAAGCACTTACTGCACTTATGGACAAAGGTCTGATTTACGAACCAATTCTTGGAACTATTAAAACAACTTAATTTAAATTTTTTATTTTACTTTGTAGTATTTTCGGTACCAGACATATGCTATTGGTAAACAAAAAAGAACTGCTACAACCATTCCAACAATAAGCATTGTATAAAGAGATTCATCATCAATATAAAATTCTTTTAGTTTAATTGTCCCGGAATAAGGCATCATTAATGGATATTCATCAACATTGCTTCCTCCGAGTATTTTGTATGGTTCGTCGCCTATTCCATCATTATTTTTATCAAATTCAGTATAATCATCATAATAATTACCTTCATTGTTATATGACCAAAAGTTGTTACTTGCATCATTTGTATGTTGAGAATTGTTTATAAAGTTATTATGATAAATTGTATTATTTTCTGACATTAAAATATCAAATTTATTTGATGAATTTTCTATTTCTAGGCCAATTTCAGAATTACTAGAAATTGTATTGTTAAAGATATTTGAATTGATTGATCCAGAAACATAAATTCCAATACGATTTTTTTTAATATCATTTTGAAAAGTATTACAATAACCATTACCATCAATTAAAATACCAAATAAAGGTCCTTCTTGTATAGTAAAACCTGTAATATTTACCTTATAAAAAAGCCATACAACAAAATCAGAATTATTATTGCCATTTATTATTGTAGTTTCCTTATTCTCGCCAATTAGACAAATGGATTTGTTGACTACAATAGTTTCATTATATATTCCAGCATAAATAAAAATTGTATCTCCATCTGAAGAAGCATTTATTGCCTCTTGGATACTGCTATAATTTCCTTCATTACTTCCACCAACATAAAATGTGTTTGTATTAATTTCTTCACAAGAAGCAGTGGCAAAGAAAATCAATAATAGGTTGAAAAGCAATATACTTGAAATTATAATCGTTGTCATTTTTTTCATATCTATCATTTAGCCGTATAACAAAAAATGTGACTTATATTTTTGCCATATCACCATTTTGACATTTTTACAAACCTGATGTTTTTACAAGATAGCTTTATATGAGGTCAACTACAGACAATATCATGCAAATAGATGGTTTATGTGGTGTTATGACTAAAAATGGAAAGAAGAGAAAGGATAAAAATTATCCCTCATTGTATGATGCATTTGATCTTGGAGATAGAGTAAGACGCGTTTATACGGATAAGAACGGTAGAAATAAAGAGTATAAAGGTATAGTACTAGCAATTGATAATAATGGAATTGAGATTTATTGGGATACCCGAGATGGAAAATACAGACCAAATGATATGAATATTGCATTTACTAATTGTCTAATTAACGAAATATTCAAGGGAAGTGAAGAATATACACCAATAGAAAAAGATAATCGGTAACTTTAATATATATCTTAATACATATCTAAAAGTATTTATTTACATATATTATTTATGGGATAGAGGGTTGGAAAGTGAATAGAGAATCTCTACCACTAATACTTGGTTTGCTAGTTCCTATCACATTAGTTTTAATAATATTGCTCTATCATTATGGGTACGATATAACCGAATTTTTAAGAAAAATTAATATCCTCTATTACATAATTAGTATCCCTTTTGTGCTAGGTTTTATTGTAATAATTGTAAAGTTGATACGTCCTGATTAAGAAGAAAATTTAAATATAGAAAGGGCTATTAAAATATATATTTTTATATATCTTATTTTGCTGTAATTTTTTAAATAATCACTAAAAAATAATTTTTACTATAAATTGAGATACATTAGATAACAGTTGTACAATAACTATTATATATTTATAAATATAAAAAAACATGTTGGAACATGTTGATCATAGGGCTGTTGTCAAGTAAGCAAGAAGCAGAAGAAATTAAATACATAGCTAAAATTTGTGAAGTTGAAGATAGAATTCATTTTGTAGTACGAATGCAAAAAATAAAAGAAATGTTGAAAAACGAGCGGAGACACTTTAAAGAGTAAATTAGAAAAAGGCACCTAATGTTTCACCACTCAAGGTGAGACGCATAACCGTTTTAATTGTATCTTCTACCAAGGATCCTGCGAGCAATAACATCAAAAAAAAACTTTTAGAACAATCAAAATGGGATCAAATAGATACATTCAATAAAAACACAGTTTACAAACATTCAAGCTTGAAAGACGTAGTAATTATTACAATAAACGACAGAAAAATAACACATGAAAATCTTGAAAAAGAAATTGAGGAAAAACTAGGATTGAAGCCTAAACAAGCAATTTTTATATCCCGTCATAGAAGTAAAACAGGAGAACCAACATTAACAACACACCCAATTGGTAATTATGGCGAAGCACAGTTTGGAGGAAAAACAAAGGAACTGTCTAAATCATCACCAAAGTTAATGACACATCTTCTGAGAATTATGAAAAAAAACGCTGAAAAGGTTAAGCTATATCACAAAGTATGCTTTGAAGTTACACATCACGGACCATACATGAAAATACCAACTCTCTTTGCAGAAGTTGGAAGCGTAAAAGAAGAATGGGAAAAACACCAACCAGCAAATATAGTGGCAAAATCAATTCTTGAACTGCTGGAGTCATATCATTACGAAGAAGATTTTGCAGATGACATACCAGTACTAGTGGGAATCGGTGGCGGACACTATGCACCTAGATTTACAGATATTGCCCTTGAGAAGAAAGTAGCCTTTGGACATATGATACCAACATATCATATAGAGGCAGGAAATATTAATGGTGAGATGTTTGAAAAAGCATTACAGGCAACCCCAAATGTGAAAGGTGTGTATATTCATAAAAAATCCATGAAAAAATCACAATTTACTCAATTTAGAAATTGGTTTGAGGATAAAGGAATTCCCGTAATTTCAAGTAAAGGACTATCTAATCTTTGATTTAATTGTCTTTTTAGCAAGAATATGAGCCTGTCTTAGAGGCTCTGGGATTTTAAATTTACTAAGTTTTTTAACAATTTTCGTGGAGGAATCAAAAGAAATTTTATGACCAGGTGACACAAAAATCGGTCTTTTGATTCTTTTTGATGAGTAAAAAGCATTTCCTTTTTTTACCCCATCAATTTTTACGACATTACCTGAGATGTTTCCATATAAGAGATTTTTTGCAACTCCGACGCTTGGTTTATTAAGAGTAATACCTGCTTGAGTTGCGAGTCCAATACCATATGGATGTAAAACACCGTTTCCATCAAACATAAAAACTGTTGGTTCCGACTTTAAAATATTTACTAGCTCTCGAATTACTGGAAATTCTCTGTAAAATAAATAGGTTGAGATATATGGAAAATTCGTTTCCCAAAAAATTGTTTTCTTTTCAATGATTTCTTTTGTTTGATAATCCATTATTACACATGCGCCACACGCATAATCAAACTCATTTTTTGGATAAGCAACATCGATTCCTGCAACAGCTTTTATTTTTTTAAAACCATCTTTTAAATTAATTTTTTTACTAAGATCAATTTGTTCTTGTCTTAGTTTTTTTAGGGGATAATTAGTTTTAAAACCATTAAAAAATACAGATTTATAATCAACGATTTTACCTTTTTCAACTTTAATATTAACTTCATTTAATCTTCTAACTTTATCATCAATTCCAAGTCCAAAACCACCAAGTCCACCATTTGAATAAACGATCTTGTAACATGGCATTGTATTAGCATTAGGGTTTTGATTCATCATTCGACCTATGGCTCTTGCGGAAATTTTATCCCCCAGAGCTTCAGCAACAGCTCCATAAGACGAAATGTTTCCATCAGGTATTTGGCGCACAAGATCATACGTGTAATCAAAAAGATTCATAAGGGAAAATAAGTTACGCCCCCTATATAATTTTCTTTGAAAAAAGGGAGTAAATGAATAAAATAAAATTCTTAGGAACAGCTGGTGGACGTTTTGTTGTATCAAGACAAATTAGAAAATCAGGTGGTATTTGGATTACTCTTGATGATACAAATGTTTTAATTGATCCTGGTCCAGGGTCTCTTGTTAGAATTCTATCAAGTAAACCTAAGTTAAACCCTAGGGATTTAGATGGAATTATTCTTTCACATATACATCTCGATCACTCAAATGATGTAAATATTATTATTGAAGCAATGACAAATGGAGGATGGGACAAAAAAGGAGTTCTCTTTGCACCAAAAGAAGCTCTTGAAAATAAATCAGTCGTTATGGATTATGTTAGAGCTTATTTAGAAAAAATTGAGATTCTAAAAGAAAAAAATAGATATAAAATCGGTAATATTTGCTTTGAAACGCCTGTCAAACATATCCATCATGGTGTCGAGGGCTATGGTTTTAACATATTTGGAAAAAATATCTCGTTATCAATTATCACAGATACAATGTATTTCAATGGCCTTGAGTCTTTTTATAAGGGAGATTTATTAATACTCAATGTAGTTTTTTATGAAAATAATAGAAATTTACAACACTTTGATCTTAGAGATATTGAAAAGATAATTTCAATAAATAAGCCTAATCTTTCAATTCTAACACATTTTGGTATGACCATGATAAAAGCAAAACCATGGAAGATTGCAGACGAACTTACGAAGAAACTCGGAGTTAAGGTCATTGCAGCAAGTGATGGTATGGAAATAGATTTAGATGATTTTAAAAATTGAGACATATTTAGACATATATATTAATATGTATTTTTAGAGGAGTTTAAAGAGATATATCTATTTCCTCAACAATTTTTGCTCTTCCACCAACTTTCACAACATCGTTTTCAATTTCAACAAAAACTCTTCCAGGTCTACCAATGATATCTCCTTGTTCACAAATTAAATGATCAGCTGATATAATCTTATTTTTTGATAGATAGCTACATACTGCACCATTTGCAGTTCCTGTAGTGGGATCCTCGTTTACGGCATAAACTGGTGCAAAGTTTCTAGCATGATATACTGATTCAGATTCAAGGGTTTCAAAGGTAAAAACATGAAAACTTCCCACATTTATATCATTACAAATATTTTTAATCTTATCAAAATCTGGATTCATATATTTCAGAACATCATAAGACTTTATGCAAACAGGTAAAGTAAAAATACCTGTAGATACAATTTGAAGAGGCAATGAGCTATCAATTTCATTTGGAGATATATTCAAAGAATCTGCTAATTTTAATATATCTAAATGTATATCTTTTATTACGGGTTTTCCTTGAGTCATCATTACCTTTTCCATATCACTATCTGAAAATAAAATTTCTACAGGTAAAACACCTGCCCTTGTTTCCTGAGTTACAATACTGCTTTTTGATATAATCTTCTTCAGACCCATTGTAAAAAATGTTGCAATTGTACCATGTCCACATAAATCAACCTCGATTTCCGGTGTGAAAAATCTAAGTTTATAATCAGCTTTTTTAGAAGGAAAAACAAATACAGATTCAGAAACCGCTAGCTTTTTTGAGATATATGCCATTTGTTTATCTGTTAAATTAGGTGAATCAAAAACAACTCCTGCAGGATTACCACCATTTATCGAATCGGTAAATCCATTTACTTTTATTACTTTTACAAACATAATTTACCTTTTATGATTCCAATCTTTTGCCCCGAAACATTCCTTTTCAAACTTTCTTGAAAGCTCAATTTCTTCTTCAGTTAGAATATCCTCAATAAGTTCCACATTAAATTCCTCTTCAAACCCAGTTTTCATTGCTTCAGCGACATCTTTGAAACAGATCTCTTCTCCTAAAACATGCTTTATAGAGGTAACTCTCTGCTTTACATCTGCTATTAGTTTATCCTTTATCTTTTCATTTGGAACTTTTAAAAGAGAAAACATTTTGTCAACATCTACATCCATCAATATAGTACCATGCTGTAAAACAGTTTTTGTCTTTCTTGTCTGAGCATTTCCTGATATCTTTTTTCCATCAGTAATAATGTCATTTATAGGAACATATTTACTTTCAATCCCTAATTGTTTCAAACCTTTCATAACCGCCCTACAGATTCTTCCATAGCTTTCGATTATATTTTTTGGAATTTGAGAATGAGATTCAGGAACAACAATGCTATATGTAAGCTCTTTATCGTGAAAAACAGCCCCGCCACCAGTCATTCTTCGTACATAGTCAACACCAAGTTGTCTACAAACATCCAGATCAACTTCATCTTCTAGGCTCTGAAAATAGCCAATCGAAATAGCTGGTGGTTCCCAATTATAAAAACGAACTGTAGGAGAAACCATACCTTTACTATTAGCAACAATTACAGCCCTATCTATCGCCATATTAGTAGAAGCTGTATTGTTTTCTGTTTTCAATAAACGCCACTTTTCTTTCATTTTAGACACATCAAAATTCCTTCAGTTAGACTTTCTGCACTTAGGCCGATAAACTCAATGTTATATTTTTTGATTATAGAATTTATTTTTTCAAGTAACCTTTCTCTGTTTAATGATATGTTTTTAAGTTCATTTTCCATGACTTCGATTGTCTCCTCAGGATAAGCAAAAAAATCCCCAGTTATGTTAATACTTTCAATGTAATTGTTTTTTTCATCAGACTCTAAAGAGATTTTCAGAAGCTTTCCATTTGGGACCTTGTAAACTGATTTATATTGCATTCTTTAGTTGGGATTAATTATATGTTTATAAATTTCATCTTTTTACGATCAGCTCATTGCTTTTTCAGCATGATATGAACTTCTAACAAGCGGCCCAGACTCAACATGCTTAAAACCCATGCTTAGAGCAGTTATTTTCAATTCGTCAAATTCCTTGGGAGTGTAGTATTTTCTAATCACAGCATGTTCCCTAGAAGGTTGTAAGTATTGACCTATTGTCAAGAAATCAACGTTTGCATTTCTTAAATGCGTCATGGTTTTAAAGATTTGTTCTGTATTTTCACCTAGACCTATCATAAAACCAGATTTTGTTTTTACCTTGTCAAATTTTTTTATATTTCTTAGTAATTCCAAACTGGTTTCATAGTCTCCTTCAGGCCTTATTACAGGAAATAATTCTTGAACAACCTCAATATTGTGATTAATTACATCTGGTTTTGCATCAATAACTTTTTTTAACGATTCAATCTCTCCTTTAAAATCAGGTATCAAGATTTCTACAATACAATTCTTGTTTAATTTTTTAACTTCATTAACGGTTTCATAAAAAACATTGGCTCCGCCATCCTCCAAATCATCCCTTGTAACAGAAGTAATAACTACATATTTCAAACCCAATTCTTTTACACTTTCTGCAACATCTTTAGGCTCATCTGGACTTAATAATTTTGGTGTTCCATGTTTTACATTACAATATTTACAGTTTCTTGTGCAAATATCCCCTAAAATCAAAAAAACAGCAGTTCTGCTGCTAAAACATTCTGCAATATTTGGACATTTTGCTTCTTCACAGATTGTATGTAATTTCGCATTTCGTAAGAGAGATTTCATCTGAATATAGTTCTTTCCGCTCCCTATCTTGACCTTTAGCCAATCTGGGTGACGTCTCATAAAATTAAACTCCCATTGTCACTCTCAACAGATCACGTACACCTGGCGAGAAACCTAAAATGAGAATACTAACTTTCAAAAGATTAACAAGAGTCAAATGATTTTTTAATTCCTCCTTATATAACACATCAAATACATAGATAACCACTACGATCAAAATAAACTTCACAATAGGGAACAATGGCCCCCATATCTCAAGCAGGACATCAGATGCAGGATGCTTCTCAGCATAATGTAAACCCATGTATAATGGGTCTTTAATGCTGATATAACTTGCTAAACCATCTATAAGATGTCCTACAAGCATTGCCAAGTTCAAAGGATTTTTAAAAACAGCAAATTTTTCCTTATTTCTAAAAATATAAGCAAACAGATAAACGAGTCCAACAATTAAAAAAACTAGGCATGTGATGAGTAAAAATACATCAAATCGCACTCCACTTGTAACTCCCCATTGATCCCCCAAAATCCACAGTGCTATTAAATACAAAGAAGGGAGTAAAAAAATTAAGCCGCCTACAAATAAAACATTATTAACAGTCAACTTTAATTTTTTGTATTTTCGTTCAAGATAATAACCAAGTAATAAGAAAAACAATGCATAAACAGTAATTTGAAGATAAATCAAAGGAGAAATGAACCAATAAACAACAGGTTTGTCAAAATATCCAGTATCCTCAAGAACTCTCGCAATAGGTCCAAACAAAATATAAGGCATTAAAGCCAAGGCAAATCTCCAATCAACAGTGATTTTAAGTCGCTTCAGAAGCCTATAGATGGCGTACAAGGCAATGATGAGTATTACACCATAGGTTATCTCAGAGACTATTGTGTACCCTTCTTGGGCTACAACACCATTGTGGGCAGTGATTCCTCCAGAAGCATCAGCAACTACCGGGCCCCAATAATATTTCCATATCAATTCATCGTAAAAAATAGAAGGAAGCATTACAATTCCGAATATTATAATAACAATTACCGCTAGGAGTATGCATAGATAAAATGTAGTTGGATTTTTCTTATAGCTCTCCATTATTTTCATTTTTACGCTCCATGAAAGGAAAAAATAATATATTAAACCAGTGGTTTACCCGTTTAACATGGAACGATTTACAAAGTCTAAAACAATGGTGTTTCCTAGGGAAATCATTGTAGGTCATAATGCTACATCTCAAATTGCTGATATATGTAATAAAATAGGTAGAGGCAACACTGTTTTGATAGTAGCTGATAAAAAAACCAGAAAAATATCTGGAGACAGTATTTCCAAAATCCTTACTAAAGCAAATTATAATGTAAAAGTAAAAATAGTCTCAGCACCAACGGTTAGTGAGGTAAATAAAGTAATAAAATATGCTCATAAAAACAATATTGAGCTACTGTTAGGAGTTGGTGGTGGAAGTGTCATTGATGTTACAAAACTTGCTGCATATGAGCTTTCAAAACCTTTTATTAGTGTTCCAACGTCTTCAGCTCACGATGGAATTGCTTCTCCACGTGCGTCTTTAAAACACAGTAAAGGATCTGTTTCAAAAACAGTAGAATCTCCTTTAGTAATTTTAGCTGACACTAAAATCATCAGTAAAGCACCATATAGGATGCTAGCATCTGGCTGCGCTGATGTCATATCTAATATATCTGCAGTAATGGACTGGGAACTGGCGCATAGATTGAAAGGTGAAGAATTTAGCAGCCACGCAGCAGTTCTTGCAGAAACAGCTGCTCAGCTACTAATAGATAACGCTGAAGATATAAGACCGGATTCAGAAGAATCTGCATGGTTGGCAGTAAAAGCTATGATAGTTTCCGGCGTAGCTATGAGCGTTGCCGGTAACACAAGACCTGCATCTGGATCAGAACACATGTTTTCCCATATGCTAGATCATCTAGGTCCAGGGATTATGCTTAAAGGTAAAAAGTACAAAAAACCGCTACATGGAGAACAATGTGGTGTTGGTGCAATAATGATGGTTTACCTTCATGGAGGAGATTGGAGAAAAATCCGAGATGCATTAAAAAAGATAGGCGCACCCACAACCTCAGGGGAACTAGGAGTATCAAAGAAAAAAATAATCGAAGGATTAGTACGAGCACAAGAAATACGATCTGAAAGATATACAATTCTTGGGGAAACAGGTCTAACTGAAGATGCAGCTAAAAGATTAGCGAAAATAACAGGAGTAATATAGAATGCCATTGGTTACATTAATTGGTGAAAAACTAGCAAAAAAAGAAAATGAATTCACTTATCTGGGACCAAATAATGAATGCAGAAACTGTAAATTAAAAACAGTATGTTTTAATCTAAAGCCTGGAAGGAAATACAAAATAACAAATGTTCGAGATAAACGCCATAACTGTAATGTTCATGATGGAGCAGCAGCCGTTGTTGAGGTCGAAGAAATACCTATACTTACAGCTATTGATAAAAAATTATCTGAAGGATCTAAAGGAAAAATTGATAAAAAAGAATGTCAAAACATAGGTTGCGTCAATTATGAACTATGCAGTATAATCTTGCAGAAAGATAAAAACTACAAGATAACAAAAATCTATGAAAGTATAGATTGCCCGATTGGATACGATTTGCAAAAAGCAGAACTATCTGAAGAGTAGGTCAATGACATACCACGTTGAATATTAATCCATCGTCTCCTTTGAAATCTCCAAGTCCAAAAGTCCCTTCTTTGTCTCTAATAATTTTTGTCCAATGAGTCATATTTATCTCTGAATTATTATGTTTATCATCCGTTGTCTGAGCAACGCCTATACATATTATAGAAGTTCCAGATGTTCCACAGTTCCAAGTTTCACCAATAATCTTTATTTTCTCATTAGGTTCCTTAGAAGTATCATTTCCATCGTAAATGATGTACATTGTTTTATGCCCCTTAAAAAGTATTCTTTCCCCATTAACCTTGGTATCTTCATCAATAACTATACCTTGCTCTGATGCTTTCTTTATTGTTTCTAATGTTTGATCTCTAAGTTCATCCTCGTTCATCATAAATAGAGTTTTCATGCTGGTAACAGTAACATATGCTGGAAAAACACTGTCATTATTCCTATAAGTATAACTAACCCATTTTTCTAGTCCCATAAGTTGTGAATCACCATCACGTTCTCCTAAATCCTCTCTCCAGATATCGCCAAGGATACAATCCTCGATTTTAGCCTCAGTTAATTGATTACTACTAAAAAACACAGTCAATATTATAACTACAATTATAAAAATTGCAATAGCTGCATATATTTTATTCTCTCTACTGCCACCTTTAAAAACCACATCACTTAATATCATCTCATCTACTTTAAACTAACGAAAAACAGCAAATAGAAAATTAGATCAAAGAAAGAAAAAACCTGGTAAAAAGTCTAAATAATAATCTACTTAAAGGATTTTATTAAATCTGCAATTTTTTCACGCTTTTCCTTTTCAGTTGGTAATGCAATAGAAGCTCTCCATCTTTTTGTCTCATCCGGTAGATAGTAACCACGTGAGATAGCAATAAATTCATTTTTACCTAAGGGAGTTATAACCTTCCTTTTAGAAACCTCTATGAAGCTATTTCTCCCAAATTTTACCTCTTTAGCCTTCATGGTCTGAAATTCAACCATACTATATTTCCTCCATATCTTAGAGTCTTAATATAATATCTTTAAACTGTTTAATATAGTTATTTAGAGCTAACCCTATTTTTAGCAAAAAACGTATAAAATGAAGTGGTTTTATTTTTTTAATCCAGCCTCTTTCTTTAGCAGCACGGCTTTGTCTATTTTTTCCCAAGTAAAATCAGGATCGTCCCTACCAAAGTGACCATATGATGCAGTTTTATAAAATATCGGTCTTCTTAAATTAAGATGATTTATAATGTCTCTAGGCCTCAGTGGAAAAAATTCCCTAACAAGTTTTTCTATTTTGTCAATAGGTATTTTATTAGTACCATAACATTCAATATTTACTGAAACGGGATCTGCAATACCGATAGCATACGCCAGCTGAATTTCACATTTATCAGCAATTCCCGCAGCAACAATATTTTTTGCAATATAACGAGCAATATAAGCAGCACTTCGATCTACCTTTGTAGGATCTTTACCAGAAAAGGCACCACCACCATGCCTTCCAATGCCACCATATGTATCCACAATAATTTTTCTTCCAGTTAGACCAGCGTCAGCATATGGTCCTCCTCGTATGAAAGCGCCAGTAGGATTTACATGGAAAATAGTATCCTTATCAATCCATTCTTTACAAATAGGTCTAATTACTTTTTCAATTACATCTTTCGTTATTCTGTTATGAACAATACCGCTGTCATGCTGGGTTGAAACAACAATGGTATCAGCTCTTAATGGTTTTCCTTTTTCATCGTATTCAATAGAAACTTGAGATTTACCATCTGGTCTAAGATATGTAATCTCTTTTTTCTTTCTTAGTTCAGATAATTTTTTTGAAAGTTTATGTGCAAGTGAAATAGGCAGTGGCATAAGTTCCTTAGTATCATTACAGGCATATCCATACATCATTCCCTGATCACCTGCACCCTGTTCTTTATGAAGACCATCTCCTTCAGAAACACCTTGAGATATATCTGGACTTTGTTCGGTAATCTGAACCCACACAGAGCATGTTTCCCATTCAATACCATATTCAGCATTCGTGTATCCAATTTTTTTAATTGTCGCTCTAACAACCTGTGGAATATCTATATAGGCCTTTGTTGTCATTTCACCAAAGACCATTACTCCCCCATTTTTTGTACCTGTTTCAACTGCTACTCGGGAGTATTTATCTTGAATTAATGCCTCATCAAGGATGGCATCTGATATTAAATCACACATCTTATCAGGATGACCTTCCGTTACTGATTCTGAACTTATAAGTATCTTTCTTTTTGTCATTTTTTCACCTACAAACTATAATTTAGTTTTTAGCCTCCAGATTAATAAAAAGTATGAAACTAGAACTCAGTTATTAATTTTTTTAAAAAAAATGTTTAAAAAAAAAGATGACTATTCTTCGTTGATTTTTCTAGTCACCCAAACATCATTCTCAAGTGCATCATAGATAGCTTCGTCAGAAATATCTTCAATAGTTTGTTTATCGGAAAGAACACCTCTAACTCTTCTGTTTTCATCTTTTGCATATTTTAAAATCACGTCTTTCCGGATTACCCAATAATGAGTTCGCCATTCTCTACCATCGTAAAGGGTTGTTTCCTCTCTCTCTGTAGTAAGCATTCCTTCCTCTTCCAAAATATAAAACAATTGTCTATCTTCAGGATCTAAAACATTATCGATAACTCTATCCTGAAACCCAAAAATATCCATTACAAATCCAGCATCTCTACGTGCTTCGTCTATGCCAATTCCAACTCTATTTGCTATTGCTTTTGATAAATCACTAAGTGTTATAATGTTCATAATAATTCAACCCTCTTCTTGTATCAATTCAGTGAGATTTTCACCGTAAAATATATGTATCTCTTCTAGTATATATAGTTTTCTATAGTTTAGTCAGCGACATAAGTAATTGGAAGGATTAAGATTGAAATCATGCCCTGATAAGAATCCCTTAATTTTCATTTGCATTTTTTCAATGCTCTGAAAATATGTAGAATTAGTCACATTATGCCGTATAACTTTCCAACAGGTTTCTGTTGGGTTCAATTCTGGTGAATACGGTGGGATGAACTCCAATCCGATGTCATCACCTAAACCTTGCATATATTTCAGAATCGTTGATGATTTATGATAAGACGCATTATCAAGAATAAACACATATTTACCCTTTGGCAGCTGTTTCATAAAACCTTTGAGAAAACCTAGGAATGTAAGTGTATTTAAGGACTCATGCCACTTGTAATACAGTTTTTTCCCGTCAATCAATGCTCCAATGATATTACTCTTCTTATTACTCCAGAAAAACACACCCTTAGGTTTCTTTCCTTTAAGGAACCAGACTCTTTTATACACCGGGACAAGCCTGAAACCTGCTTCATCAAAGGTTACTATGGTATGGTCCACATACTTGTTTTGTAGTTTTTTTTAAACTCTTCTCTGAATTTTTCCTGTGCTTTTTCATCCTTTCGAATATGATTCACCCGCGGGGTTATCAAGGAGAACCCCATTTTATGTAACAATCTCTCCACATGTCTTATAGTATATACCCTACCTGTTTCTTTCTTAATGAATGCAAG
>JAHWGK010000030.1 GCA_020054495.1 Thermoplasmata archaeon
AGAACATACAAACAGCATATGATAACGGTCCAATGGTGTATACGATGTCAAAGGGTGCAACCTATACATTGATGGTAGTAAAAGATGAGGATAATGACAAGTTATTACCTTATGCGACTAACATGGACAATGTTGAATCATCGGTGGTTCATGAGTTATATGAAAGTCGTTTTGGAATTGAAACACAATACCGGGTAAAGAACAAGTTCTTCGGGAAGACTTGTTCTAAAAAGTACTCAGTCCGGTATGCATTTTTCATCCTTGCTGTTGCATTGTATAACCTTTGGGTTCTTCTCAATATTATAGAACGAGGAAGAAAAGGTTTAGAACCTGAAAAGATTCCAATAAAAGTAGATCGGTTGAAACATATTTTCCGTAAAATCATCTACAGAAATGCATCCATATAACACAAAAGGCCCCTTGAGTTAAATAAGAGTCAATAGAAAACACTTATTCTCCCTAGTGTGAACAAGACATACCTCCAATAATATTAAAGGAAAAATTGGGGTCAAGGATAGTTTCTTCGTCCATTCAAAGTGATAAATTCTAAGAGTTTTTCATACATTCATTGGATTTAGTGTAATAAATTTGGAAAAAGGTTTCTACATTCCGAAGTACTGATAATATGAAAGACTTTAAATAATGCTTTAATTTTGGAATATACTATGACTGTTAACGATGAAGTTGGTAGTGATAACCATTCTGGTGTACATCCAGACATATTAAAGGCAATTGAAACTGTAAATGCTGGTTATTCTGTCGCATATGGTGATGATAAATGCACTAATCGTACTGTAAAAAAATTTAAAGAACATTTTGGAAAAGACATTGATGTTTTTTTTGTTGGTAATGGTACTGCTGCAAATATTTTGGGAATTAAAGCAATTACAAATTCTTTTAATTCTATTTTTTGTGCTGAAACTGCTCATCTGAATGTTCATGAGTGTTGCGGTCCAGAAAAATTTACAGGCTGCAAGCTTACAGTAGTTCCAACCTTGGATGGTAAGCTTACAGTTGATTTATTAAAACCATATATTTTTGGTTTTTGCGATCCGCATATGGCCCAGCCAAAGGTGATTTCTATTACACAGTCTACTGAGTATGGAACAGTTTATAATCCTAACGAAATAAAGAATCTTTCTGATTTTGCACATAGCAAGAAAATGCTTCTTCATATGGATGGCGCAAGACTTTGCAATGCCGCTGCAAGTCTCAATGTCGATTTAGCTGCAATTACTAGAGATGCTGGGGTGGATGTTCTTTCTTTTGGTGGAACAAAAAATGGGATGATGTTTGGTGACGCCGTAGTTTTTTTTGATAAAAATTTATCTAAAAACTTTGAGTTTATAAGAAAACAAGGAATGCATCTTACTTCAAAGATGCGTTTTATCTCTGCCCAATTTGAGGCATTGTTGTCAAATGATTTATGGCATAAAAATGCTAAACATGCAAATAATATGGCCCAGTTTTTGTGCAATGAATTAAAGGATGTTCCTCAGGTTAAAATAACTCAAAAAGTGCAGGTTAACGCAGTTTTTGCATCCCTTCCTAAAAAATTTATAACAGAACTTCAAAAGAAATATGCATTTCATGTTTTTAACGAACAAACTTCAGAAGTGAGATGGATGTGTTCTTTTAACACAAGTAAAAAAGATGTTATGAATTTTGTTAAAGCTATTAAAGCAGTTGTTAGTTAATAATTGTGAAATATCAATGTCATAAATAGTATTTTTCTAGGGGTCAAATTTCCTGAAACTGGTGGCTTTATCATATCTTTTGCTACTAGGGATAAAAAAGCGTTTGAAAACCCAGTTCATTATTTCAACATATTTAGATTATTAGATGAAAAATCCTTCACATAGACAATATAACTACTAAACTCTAATCAAAACCTAAAGATTTAAACTTAGGGTGGTTGTAACGGCTCTGGATTCTCTGGAGGCATTGGCGGATTAGGTATCTCTGGGCCTAATGGTTCAAACCATTCACAATAATCACTACACCCAGTAATACCTTTCATTTTTCCGATCTTGCAGGATGGTATTTTAATTTTCTTGCCTTCCTCAATAATAGATTTAAATTCAAAATGTCCGCAATCAGTTCTATTCATAATTTTTCCGCCCTCAATTCAATTTTCTTATTATCTTAAAATGCTTTAAAGTATTTAAAAGTAGCATCGACTAAACAAAGCCTTTTAATACTTGGATATCACCGTTTCTTTCTTTTTGTAGCATGGTTAGTAGGGCCAGCACTTTTGATATTATATTTTGTTAAAGAAACAAAGCAATGAAAGTGAAATAAGGGTTGTACCCTTATTTCACTGTATAACTGTAAATAAAAAAAATAAAATTTTTTTACATTTTGATTTCAATTTAAAATACAAAGAATTATATACTAAAAACTGATATTATATACAGGTTGGACGGAAGAGGTAAATCGATAATAAAAATCGTGGAGGTAGAGGTTATACTAGGATATAGCCTCTGTCTAACCTTATTATTAAAGAAAATTATTACAAAAAGAGAAAAAAAATATCTAAATATCTACCAAATTTACTAAGGGAAATCTATCAATATTATCTCCACCAGTGATATTATAGGGTGTATCCCAAATACCATTTATTTGTTTTGCATCCGGATGGTTTTCTATATAATCATCCCAATAATTTCCAATACTTCCATTATCCCATTGATTGCTGATTATGTCATTGGCATTATAAACACTGTTTTGTTCAAAAATATTCAAATAAACCATATTATTTTTAGATCCACAACAGAAATATAATCCATTTTCGTTTGATATAATTGTGTTTTCAAAAACCTTGTTATTTCTTGAATCTTGAATGCGAATACCATAGGTATTATATGAGATTATATTACCAGTGATAATGTTATTATTTGAATCAAGTAAGTAAATTCCATATGCCTCATTTGACGACAAATTGTTATTTAAAATATTATTGTAATCTGAGTTGAATGATTCAATTCCATTTCTTACATTTATAATGGTGTTTTCAGAAATAGTATTATTCATTGTATACATATCTATATAGACTGCCTTATGAGAATACAAGATGCCTTCATTTGAAATGATATTATTTGAAACAATGTTATTTGAGGATTTGATGTTAATCACTATTTTATTTGATGTATAATTGTCACATATTATTTTGAATCCTTTGATTTTACAATCGTTTGCATTTACTATTATTGCATTTTCTGACTGTGGTGAACCAATTTGATAATCAATAATTGTCTTATTTTCACTTTCCCCTATCAGATTTAATGATTTATCTATTATCAACATTTCATAATAGGTACCATTGTTAACAAAAATTGTACTTCCATTTCCTACATTATCAATTGCATCTTGGATCTTTGTAAAATCTGCTCCGCCATCATCATCTACATAAATCATTTTAAATTTTTCAATATTATTTGGTTCTTCAATTTCTGAAGTTTCTTGGATGCAACCACTAAATAATATAAAAGATAACAATAAGCTAAAAAACATTGCAAGTATTAATTTTTTCATATTTATCATTTAAACTGAAAAGCATAAATTCTTTAATAAAATGTTGGTGAAATTAAACTAAAAAAAACTATAATGTGTCAATATTTATTCTGCTGTTTTTCTAATCTTTTTTTATTGATGGTAAAAAGCATATATGTAGCAGACGCTTATTACGATAAGATTCCATTTTCTTTTAAACTTGTAAAGTTATATCTACCAATAATTACATGATCAAGGACATTGATACCTAATAAATCCCTTGCATTAGAAAGCATATTAGTAACCGCATCATCTTCTTTACGGGAAATACAATCACCGCTAGGATGATTATGCACAAGAATAACAGAATTAGAACTAGCCTTTCTTTTCAGGATGAAAGATATTTCTACATTTGTTATACCATTTCCTAATTACCGCATATGAAAACGATTCTATTTTCCCCTATGATTTTGCTTGTTTTTCGGTATGAGCAACCAGCTCGATGAATTAACAACGCAAGAGCTTTAGTTTTGTTACTTTTCACCTACCTCACAAAAATATTTCTATCCTCTAATATATTTACTATCTGATTGGGCACACCCGCTCCATTCCATAGTTTTATTTCGAGATGGGGATACTCAATTAAAAATGTTATTTCGTTAAGTTGACACTGTCCAAATAGTATAGGAATCTATTTAAATAATCAGAAATTATTGTTATATTAAAAAGAGTAAAGTTTAAAATTTCACAATCACTTAATATTTTGGATTTGGAATTTTAAAAATTTTTATTCTTTTTCTCAAACCCAGACTATTTTGTCTGAGGAGATCCAAATGTATGAAAGGAAAAATAAAGTGGTTTAATCCAAGGAAAGGTTATGGCTTTATTACAGGCAAGGATAGAACGGAGGCCTTCGTTTATCAGACAGAGGTTCCATTTGGTACAAACCTTAACGACGAAGACCCAATTGAATATGAAATAAGAAAGCCAAAAAAAGAACTAGAAGCAACCCAGGTAAAAAGGCTGTAATTTCCAAGATAAAATGTAAATTTTATAGATCTAATTTCTTTCCTAAAAATTTGATTAAAATACCTTTATATGAAAAAAGGCTTTAGGTTTGGTTTAATTGAAAAACAGTACGAATAAACAAAATAAACAACAAATTGAAGAAACGACTAAATGTCCAAAATGCGGTAGTGCACATTTAATCAAAGATTATTCTAGGGCTGAGGTAGTATGTGATAGTTGTGGCCTTGTAATTGATACAGATCTTATCGATCATGGTCCTGAATGGCGTGCGTTTGATAGTGAACAGCGTGAGAAAAAAGCACGAACAGGATCACCAATGACGTATACTATTCATGATAAAGGTCTATCAACTACTATCAGCTGGCGAAACAGGGATGCTTATGGTAAATCGATCCCTACAAGAAATAGGGCTCAGCTTTATAGAATAAGGAAATGGCAACGAAGAACTAGAATCAGCGATGGTACAGAAAGAAATCTAGCAATAGCACTTACTACTTTAGATAGAATGTCATCGAAATTGTATCTACCAAGAAATGTTAGAGAAACTGCAGCTATGATTTATCGAAAAGGGTTAAGAAGAAAGCTAACCCGTGGTAGAAGTATCGAAGGTGTTACAGCAGCAGTTTTGTATGCGGCATGTAGGCAGTGTAATGTACCACGAACTCTTGAAGAAATAAGCCGTGTTGCAGTTTTAAAAAAGAAAGAAATTGGGAGAAATTACCGGGACATTTCACGTGAACTTGAGTTAAAATTACTCCCTACAACACCTCTGGATTATATTTCTAGATTCTCCAGCAGGCTTGAACTTAGCAATGATGTTCAAATAAAGGCAATAAAGATATTAAAAAAAGCAGCTAATAAAGAACTTACCAGCGGACGTAGCCCAACAGGGATGGCAGCAGCAGGGATATATATTGCTTCAGTTCTTTGCGGTGAAAGGTGCACCCAACGTCAGGTTGCAGAAGTTGTTGGGGTTACAGAAGTAACTATTAGAAATAGATATAAGGAGCTTGCAAACAAATTAGATATCGATATCGAGGCACCTGAAGATATTGAAAATTTATAAAGAGCTTAAATAAATATATGCAAAACTATACAAGCAGTAATTGTTGTTAAGGGGTTAGAAGGAAATAAAAATTTGACCATTCATTTTTTATATAAGCGGGGTTTATTTTTCTCAGTAAGTATTAATTAAAGCAAACAAAGAGAATTAAAAATGAAACGTAATAAATGAAACAAAAAAAGACGCTAAAAAAAGGCTTCTTTCGACTGAAATCTCTTTGAAAGAGATGTACGCCGCCTACCGGGACAGAGCCTCAAGTACCATTTAATAACGGTTTTTAACAGGTTAGAAAATGAAATCAGAGTAAAAAGTGCAGGGGAAGGGATTTGAACACCAGTTTAGTCATAAAAAATTATGGTTTTCAGTTTCTATTTTTTATGTAAGACCACATCATTGCGTTCTATACTATTGCTTATCCGCTCCAATGCTATCGAACATATTCTTTCTCCCTTGAGGATCATTGATGGTTCGACAGATCTTAAGACAATGCCCGAATCAGGGGCAATTACTTCTACATCCTCTATCATTCCGATAATATCTCCTTTCTTAATTATTTGCCCAGGTTCTATTTCGAGTTTAAGGATTCCCTTATTTGGAGCATCGATATCCACAATATTCCCATAGAATTTGTTAGCGTTTGAAGGTGTTTTGTTTATTAGGAATTCATAAAGTTTATGTGCCATCAGCTCGCCTTGTTTTTCGTTATAAATCGCAGATTTACCAGCCAATTCAACGATAATAGATGGAATCCCTATCCGGGTGGCCTCAGCAAAAAGATGACCTTTATTTTTGCGACCTTCAACGATTGTTTCAACATTGAGCGATACAGCTAGTCTTTTGACCCTTTCATCACGATATAAACATACCACATACGGTATTGCACTAAGATGATCACTAGAATGCAAATCGATGATAGTAGTTGCTTCTTTGGCCAAAGACCAAATAGTCTGAGCAATATCATGTGTTGGCCCGTTGTTATTTTCATACGGGAATATTCGATTCAAGTCTAGGTTATCCCGGGGGTCCGCCCTAGTTCTACAACTGAATGCAATAGGGTTTGCTACTGGAATGATTGTGATTGGTGTCGGGCATCCGTTCTTTTGTATAATCTCAATGAGTTTTTTAGTAGCAAAAACACCGGTGACTTCATCACCATGTATTCCAGAAACGATTAGAATGCCCTTCTGATTGCTACCGAAATGATGGACATCGATGGTTGTATCAGTTTTTAAGGGGATTCTTTCAACGGTTGTAGCCAAGCCCATATATATACTTCCAATATTATCAAGTTATTTATACTGAACTATTTAATCCCATTTTTGAGAACAAATCTCATAGATTGCAGCTTCTGAGATATTAAATCTTTCAGGCTCAGTAAAGCCAGGAAATGCATTGAGTTCTAAGATATAAGGTTTTTTCGTCCCTTTTTCTATTAATATATCTACCCCCGCAAAATTTAATTTTAAAGCTTCTACAGAGGCTATTGCCATTTTGGAAATTTCACTTATCTGGTCATCAAGATCACCTAATATAAACTCCATATTGTGTCCTATGGCACCCTGAGTGATATTCATTATCACCGCGTCAGGGTCATTACTTCTCGGGAAGATATAATGTACCTTTCCAAAACATACATAGACCCGCAGGTCAAACTTTCTATCATCGATCAAGAACGAATCTATCTCCTTCTCGATTGTTATATTCTCACCAAGTGCCATTAATTGTTTCAGAAAACTAAAATCGTTGGTTACATCTATAAAATCCCAGCCATAGTCTTTTGGATGGTTTAATAACTGACAATTCTCAAACCTAAAATTGGTCCTCCAGTTACCCTTCTTCAAATATGTAATACCTTTGCCCATTGAGCCATATCGGACCTTCACATAAAACGGCCCTTCAGACGCAATTAACTCTCTCATTTCCTCGAGATCTCTAGTATCAATTGTAGTTGGAATACGAATACCTTGACGGGAAAGTATACGCTTTGTCAATTCCTTGTCCCTGTCGGCTGCTATGTGCTTTGGGTCGTTCATGAAGTATATTTTTTTATCTGAATAGAATGAGCTCAGTCTGTTATCCACAAGCTCCCAAAAGTGATTGAACTTGTGTAAAAACTCTACAGTTCCATAGATACCTTTCATGTCAGGTGGCTCAATGTTCTCGTTCCAGTATTCAAATGGGAAAAAAAACAAAACAATTACTTTTTCCTCCGCTATGTCCAGTAATTTCCCGTCAAGGATTTGTTGATAGTTCGTTGTATAATATCTAAATCCTTCTGGCACCACCCGCTCGAGTTGTGCTTTGAATCGGGCGTATGCTTCCCAGTCTTCCTCATCACCGATTACGAGTAGTGCCTTCATACGGGAGGGTATAGGATTCTTTTTTAAATTTTATTGCTTTTTATCGTGCCTCAGGCCTATTTAATCATAAGTGGTCCCAAATGGCGACAAAACTTTACCCGCGATTTCGCACAACACGTTATATCCGAACTTAGTTCGTATATCATTCGATTTCCTAACATCATTGTGGAATCCATAGTGTCGGGTTTTTAACTTTTTTAAAAATAATTAGGGCGTTTAGCCCTAACCCCTTACGCCGCCTACCGGACTCGAACCGGTGACCGCTCGGTTAACAGCCGAGTGCTCCACCAACTGAGCTAAGGCGGCAAATAATTAATTAGCACCAGAATAGAAATCTTGTATTAAAAAATTACCCTTTAGAGACCGTAACGCTCCGCACGTCGGAATTCCCTCATTTGAGTTTCAACAAATCTATATATAGTAGCATGTCTACTGCCAGTTAGAAGCATATCTATTGATTTTTTTAGTATGTTCATCCTAACAATATCAGATATAACCGATACTGTATGACCATAAACCGACACTTTTGAATCTGTAAGCTCCTCTAAAACACGTTTGGTTCTACCCTCACGTCCGATAACTCTGCTCTTTAATCTTTTTACCTGAGCCTCTTTTTTTCCAACATAATCATAAAGATTAAAAACAAAAAAATCTGCATCATCATTCATTAATTGTATAGCATTCTGAGGGGAAAAACCCCTACTAATTGCTTTTATAATGTTTTCAATTTTTATTACCATCAATGGATCTTCAACTTCGTGGTCATCAATAACTATTTCACCTAATTTTGAATCAATGTTAATCTTCATTCCAGATCTTTCTTCTAAATCTTTTTTAGTTTCACCATTATGCCCAATTAAAACTCCAATTCGTTCCATTGGGATCTTTAGGTATTTCATATTTATCACGATTTTTTCTTTATTATATTTCTAAAAATCTCATTTTCATCTGCTGTTATGTTAAATTTTTTAAAATAACTTACTAAGTTATTAATATCTCTTTTTAAGAATTCGAGTGCATTTGGGTGCTCAACAAGTACACCCTGCCCAAGATCAATTAAATAAGGTTGATTTTCATACATGAGCACATTATACGCGCTAATATCTCCATGAACTAATTCTGCTTTCTTGTACATTTTAGACATAAAATCAATAAGTGTATCAAATATCTCTTTTGGATTTTTCATGGTTACATCTTTTAAAAGAGGTGCTGCACGCTCAGCGTCTCCAATATATTCCATAACTAATACATTATCAATACTGATAATCGGCTTTGGTGCCCTAACGCCAGCTTTATTCAATCGCTCCAAGTTTTTAAATTCCTTTTTTGTCCATGCATGTACAATAGCTCTTCTAGTCCGTTTTATAGATTTAAAACGTGGATCTCCCAGTATATAATCTGAAATATGTTTAAATGTTGATGTTGAGGTGCGGTAAATTTTTACTGCAACAAATTTTTTTTTAGGTGTTACGCCTCTAAAAACATTGCCTTCTTTCCCAGTTGAAATAGGGAAATCAAGAATTCCAATTACACCATCTGAGATTAATTTTTCCAGAGTGTGAAGTGTAGATTTATCAAAAACTTCATCCTCTGTTTTTCTATCAAAGCCATCCCTACTAATTAAAGATTGAAGTTCTCTATCTAATCTTTTAAGACTTTTTTTATCTAAAAATTTTTCAGAAGACATCAATTTCCTCTGGAAGTAAATTTCTTCTACTTAGCACTATAGATTGAGTCCGTCTATACCTAAAGATAATATCTGCTTTACTATCCTGTATTTCCCATGGTTTTATAATTATTAGATCTCCGGCTCTAACTCGTTGTCTCCTTTTCATTCTACCAGGTATACGAGCCATCCTTGATTTTCCATCTGCGCAAACAACATTCATTCTTGAACCACCCAGTAGTCTATCAGCTATAGCAAACATTTCATTGTTATTTTTATTTGGTAACTTTAATCGTATATATTCTTCTCCGGATTCTTTATTAGGTTTTTTGTTGTTCACAAAATCACAAATGTTTATCCCATACAGTAAAAAGCGTTATTAAACTTTTACTAAAAATAAAACTAAGACTATCAAAGACCTTTTAGAAATAATTAATATCTAAATTAGCCAAACTTTTAGAAAAAAGAAAAGAAATATTACTATCTCACCTTTTTACCTACGTACAATCCATAGCCATAGTATTCATGGATTTCCTCAGGTATATTAGTTGCAGTCATTCTGCGAAATGTTGGACTGATAATAAAAAGAATCCACATCCGAATTGTATGTCTAATCCCAATGGTTTTCATTCCATCTAGCTTTGTTTGAGGAGTGGCTTTATAGGATTGTGCAGTTATTTCTTTTAATCCAGCATTTTTCAATAAAGTTACCCATCCATCAGTGGTAAATTCATTTATCCAGCTATCATATCCTTGCAGCCCAGCGTTATATACTCCTTGATAACTCTGAACAAATAAATCAATTATTTCTTTAGTAGGTGTTTTTAGCCAGGTTCCTTCATGTAGTCCAACGTATCCTCCTTGTTTTGTCACTCGTCTATATTCATTTACTGACTTTTGTTTATCATCAACAAGAACATCTACTGCTTGAGAAATGGTTACATCAAAAGTTTCATCTTCAAATGGAAGATTTTGAGCATCTGCCACTCTAAATTCAACTTTATCCTCGACGTGTTCCTTTTTTGCTCTTTGCTTTGACCATTCAACCATTTTTTCATTGAGATCTACACCGACTACTCTACAACCAAATTTTTTTGCAAGGAAACATGGGGTTGTGCCAATCCCACATCCAACATCAAGGACATATCCACCATTTTTTAGGTTACATAATTCAACGAGTTTTTCTGTGGATTTCAGACCACCTTTATGTTTCCCAGTATGATATAGTAGCTCTTCTTTCAAAGTATTTTCCTGCAATAATTTCAACCCTATTTTATTCATATCTATATCAATCCTGCAAACATGAAAATTTTTATCCAGTTATTCTTTAACTTATGTAATATTTATGTATAATTGACCTACTAATTGCTTATAAAGATTACGAAAAAAGATACTTCGGTTAATGGTTTTCACTTCGATTAAATCAATACATTCCACAAAAAAATCCTCAACCTCATTTTCAAATCTAACACTTTCAAGCTAGAGGTTTAATTTATCTGATATCTGTTTTAGTATGTTTAGGGTTAACTCCAGAAAAGCTTCTAGTTCTATTCCAATATCATTACAAAGTTGTATTCTATTTCTGTTATATCGATTAGCAAAAGAGGGGTCATCAAATTTATTCATAAGTTTCAGCAAATCAACTTCAGCTAGTTTTTTTGAAGGCATCGACTGTGCAACAACCATAACTAGTCCAGTGGCTGCATCTGCGGCTATTAAGGACTTATCAAGAGATGTCGTTGGAATGTAATCAGTATGCATATAGTTATTAGCCTTTATTGCGTTAACACCACGCTCTGGTAGTAAATCTTCTAAAAGTTGAGCAGAAAGACTTCCACGCTTTTCTGGTTCATTACTGGTAAATTCATAATCAAGATTAAAAAGTAGGCCCGTCAAGCCCCAAAGTTCTTCATCTCTATCAAGTCTTTTAGCCATTTCTCTTAGTACTGCTTCTACGGCTAGGGAGTATTTTATATTATCTTCATGCCTGAGATATTTTTTAATAATTACACAAGCTTCTTCACGGTTTATCATACTGAGCTGATGTAAGTAATAAAAATGTTTTAAAACTTTTGGAATTAATTTTTGCTTTACCTATTATACGGTGTTCATCCTTTTGATTTTTATTCTATTATTAACATCGTATTTTCAAATCTTGCTAAATCAATTCTTGCCCAATCGTCAAAATCGTTCCTACCTCGAGAGCCATCTGAATAGTCAATAATTTGATAAACATAATTATAGTTCATACAGCTTCTATAAGCTCTATATTTCAACCATTTTCCACCAAATATTAAGGTATTTTTATTATCGCATCCTGGAGTGTTACCCCTACTTATCCCTAGTGTATGACCCAGTTCATGCATTATTACACCAGCATGAAAAATTTTTCGTTGTTGATCATAATTAAATGATCCATGTTTATAGGCCCAATATAGATATGGTTTATGAGGGACTCTATGGCAATATTGGGAAAAATAAAAACTATCAGTTTGTTCAATTCCATTAACCTTTGATGAAAATGCAAAAGCACCTACTGTCCAGCCACTAGTACTACGAAAAAAATATGTTGATACAGCCCAGTGAAATGCTCCTCTTCGCCAATTATTAACATCACCATGTAGGAAATAATCCATATAATACTGCTGCAGCTCAATCTCATCTGTCTCATGATCATCATCATATGGTATTATTTCACCACCACCCATACAGCCATCATCAACTTGAAATACAATGTTATGCTTTGCAAAAGAATCTCTTACAACCTCCTTTGATAAAGGATGAACAAGCTCACATTGGCCATCAGGAGTTATTTCCATTTGATCCAATTCTAGAAATATATCTTGGCGAAATGGATCAGATCCCCACTGAGAGGTTAGATATTCCTCGATATTCTGTAAACCATCTTTATCTGGATCTAGATTAGCATGATCCTCATATTCAAATGGATCATAAATCCAATAACTTGTGTATATATCATTATACGAATCCCATTCGAAATAATGTCCCCATTTATATTCCCATTCTATAGGAACTCCATCACCATCTTCATCCATTCCAGTATCATTTACTTCTGGATCAGTCCCAAATTCCTTAACCTCTGTCCAATATGGAATTCCATCTCCATCCGGATCTGTTTGAGTTATGTCAAATAATAGTTCACAGTCCCTTTCTTTTTCATAAATACTATTATCATCACAACCATTTAAACGGCCATATCCACTGACGTCTCCTAATGTATCAAGAGAATTATAATCATCCCCTCTCCAATGTCCTGCTTTCAAGCTATAAACAAGATTTACTTCTCTAATATTAATAGAATTCTGATTATTATTGGAACTAATATCACACAGCCGGTCTATCTCAAGTGTAGAATCCCAATCCCATAACTGAATTTTTATTGATACATTTTCTTCATCATCAGGAACATCTACAGTTACTGACCATGGATCAAATACATATTGTTGGTTTTTCCAAACTGGACTTTCATATTCTACATCATTAATGAAAACTTTTACATAAAAATCTGGTTCACTAAAAAGATCAATTTTATCAAGTGCTCTGATTTGTTTTACTGTAAAAGTCAATTCTATATCAACAAGTGGATCAAGATCATCAGGAGCCGAACTAATTTGTTTATTGTTTTCTTCTAAATTATTTATAACTTCATCGTTGCCTAGAGTAGAATTTTTTATAATTGTTACTGCTGAAGTATTTGTAGCAATCAAAAAAAAACTTACCAGGATTAAACATATTATTTGTTTTATATTTACTTTCATTATTTTTTACCCCCTAAGATATACTGTTTAGGATAAGTAACCAAATATAACATATAATATTTTAAATTTTGTATTATTATGTTTTATGTTTATCTATCCTTATTATTAACGGCCGTTAATTGTTTTGTTACATAAATAATTTTTGGCGCCATATCTAATTATATTTATATAATATTTTAATATAAAAATCTTTCGAATATTACTTACTTAAAAAGACTTATTAATAAAAGGTATTATTAGGCTATAATTGATTAACCTTTTATGAGGATGAGATAAATGCTTGTTGAAGAAGTTATGACAAGAGATGTTGTTAAAATCGATTGCAATAGCACAGTGATTGATGCATGCAAAGTATATTGTGAGCATAAAGTTGGCTGTCTTGTCGTTATGGATAAAAATATCACAGTTGGAATTGTTACAGAGAGAGACACTATTGAACGGGTCATACTGCAAAATAAAGATCCTAATAAAACGATGGTAAGAGAGATAATGTCTCCAAATATAATAACAGTGCATGCTTTGGCGCCTTTAGAAAAAGCAGCTCAAACTATGAAGGAGAGCAATATAAAAAAATTACCAGTTATTCTAAACAACGAAATAGTTGGAATTATTACAGAAACAGATTTGTCACGTACAATAAATGCTTTTTCTGAATCAATCGACGAGCTAATAGAGTTTTACTCAGATACCAAAGATAGTATTGATAAAATTATGGACGACTGGGGAGATCTTCTCATTAATTTAAAAAGCTATAAAAAATTAACACAAAATAGAGAACAAGATGTTATAAAAGAAGAAGTATAAAAACAAAAGGCGATACTTTTTAATGCTTGTTTTTACATTTCCTGATTTAAGTTAAAATGGTATTAGACGATTTAAGTGACTCCCTCAGGGGAACATTAAAGAAGATAGCTAATGCAGTTCATGTTGATTCAAAGCTTATAAAAGAAGTAGTTAGAGACATACAGCGAGCTCTATTACAAGCAGATATTAATGTTAAACTTGTCTTAGAACTATCAAAAAAAATTGAAAAACGTGCTTTACAGGAGAAACCACCCGCTGGAATGAGTAACCGAGAGCATGTAATTCATATTGTGTATGAAGAATTAGTAGAAATATTAGGAGAATCTAGAGAATTACCCATAAAAAAACAAATAATCATGATGGTTGGTCTCTATGGCCAGGGTAAAACAACAACCTGTGGGAAAATTGCAACATATTTTAAAAAGAAAGGACTCAGACCTGCCCTTATAGCTGGAGATGTCCATAGACCTGCTGCATATGAACAGTTAAAACAAATAGCAGACCAAGTTAAAGTACCGTTTTATGGAGCAAAAACTGAAAAAGATGCAGTAAAGGTAGTAAAAGATGGACTTAATAAATTTAAAAGAACAAGTGATGTAATAATTGTAGATACTTCTGGAAGACATAAACTTGAAGATAACCTAATTAACGAAATGAGAGAGATTTTTAAAACTACTAAACCCGATGAAAAACTACTTGTTATAGATGCTGCTACTGGACAACAAGCTGGCCCTCAGGCAAAAGCATTCAATGATGCTATAGATATCACAGGTATTGTTCTAACAAAGCTAGATGGCACAGCTAAAGGCGGTGGTGCACTAAGTGCAGCAGCTGAGGTTGGAGCATCCATTGTTTTTATTGGTACTGGTGAACACGCTAGAGATTTTGAGAAGTTTGAACCTGCTGGATTTATATCACGTTTACTTGGTATGGGCGATATAAAATCCTTGCTTGAGAAAGCTGAAGAAAGCTTAAAAGGTAAGGATGCAGAAAAAACTGCTAGACGTATTATGTCTGGTAAATTTACCTTGCATGACATGTACGATCAAATGGACATGCTTTCCGGGATGGGGTCGCTGAGGAAAGTAGCAGAAATGCTCCCTGGCGGTTTTCCAGGTAAGGGCAAAGTAAAACAGGAAGACATGGATAGTACCGAAAATAAACTTCAGAAATTCCGCATTATTATGGATTCTATGACTGATGAAGAAATGAATGATCCAAGTATTGTTCGAGCTTCACGTATTAAGCGAATTGCAAGAGGGTCAGGTGTGGAAAATAGGAATGTAAAAGAATTGCTAAAGTATTATAATATGACAAAACGAATGATGAAAGGGTTCTCTGGTAATCGAAAGATGAGGAAAAATCTGATGAAACAACTACAATTTGGAAAATAAGCTATTTTTAGATTTGAACATGTTGTTTAAAAACAAGGAACAAATAATTAATAATGGTCAAACTCCAGAGTTAAAAAAGACAAGAAAAGATATTCTTGATGTTCTAACTTCGGCTATTAATGCTGTTGACCCATATAACGCGGTTAAATCAAGGCTTGAAGATAAAAGCATTATTTTTGGATCTGAAACGATTGATATTTCTGATTTTAGAAATATTTATTTAATTGGTTTTGGGAAAGCAAGCGTTGGTATGGGACAGGCGGTATGCGATTCTATTGAAATTAAAATGGGCGCTGTTGTTACAAATGATCCAAATACTAAAGTTCAATGTGATCATGTTTCAACTTATGTTGGAAGTCATCCTATACCTGATCAAAAAAGTATAGAGGGAGCTGAAAAAATTTTAGATATTGTTAAAAAATGTGATGAAAATGACCTTTTAATTGTTTTAATATCTGGTGGCGGCTCTTCACTTCTTACCAAACCAAAGGTCAGTCTAAAAGATTTACAGCAAACCACTAGTTTGCTTTTAAAATCAGGTGCCAACATAAATGAGATTAATACTATTCGTAAGCATCTTTCTTTTGTTAAAGGAGGGCAGCTTGCGTCTTCTGCTAAGTGTAAAATTATTTCTTTAATAATTTCAGATATAATCGGTGATCCAATTGAGTTTATCGCATCTGGTCCTACATGTCCAGATTCAACCACATATACTGATGCACAAAACATCTTAAAAAAATACAAACTCTGGAAGAAATTGCCGTCTTCTGTTAGAACAGTAATAGATGAGGGCACCAAGGGGAAAATTCTTGAAACACCAAAAAAGAATGATCCAGTTTTTGATAATGTACTTAATATCATTGTTGCAAATAATGAAATCGCTTGCAGAGCTGCAAAGGATAAATCTGAAGAGCTTGGTTATAAAACAATTCTACTTACTACATCACTAGATGGTGAGGCAAAAGACGTTGGTAGGTATTTGACTGGAAAAGCAATAAATTATTCAATTGATGCAGAAAAAATGGTTTTTATTTCTGGAGGAGAAACCATAGTTAAAATTAAAGGCAATGGTAAAGGTGGTAGGAACCAAGAAATGGTTTTAGGAAGTGTTAAAGAAATTGCAAATAAAAAAGTAGTTTTTTCATCTTTTGCTACTGATGGAATTGATGGAATGAGTAATGCAGCAGGTGCTATTGCTGATGGTTATACCTTAGTTCGAGCAAATAACAAAGATTTGGATCCAAATAATTTTTTAAATGAGAATAATTCTTATGAATTTTTTAAAAAAATTGGTGATTTATTATTAACTGGTTCTACAGGTACAAATGTTATGGATATTCAAATAATTGTAAAAATAAGATAAAAATATGATAAAAAATATAAACCACAAAGTATATAAATAAATGAATCCCATATAATTATTAAATTATTAATAGGAATACAATATTCGTATTACCGGAGATAATACTATGAAGTTAAAGATAATAGCAAAAAAATCCATTGCTATATTTTCTGTTTTACTCCTTATCTTGAGTTTAAATATTTCAACAAATGTATCTGCTAAACTTGAAATAGATGACGATTGTGGTGTTGCATATGATGAATTCGAAGATGCTGTCTCAATTTTTCCAGATAATTGTACATATGATTCTCTTAATAGAAGTGTAATTTTAGAATATGAACCTCTTCCATTTGTGTATAATCATAAAGAAACGCCAGGTAATATTGAAGCATGGTATGATGATCAACCTTTTTTTGCGCCAGGTGGAGATTTATTTACAATTCTTTCAGCAATAACAAACCCAAATATATTACAAAACGCTCCAACAGCATATGAATTTACTGTTACTGATTTATCAACAATTGATGAAGAAGGAGATGATAAATATTTTGAAACAGTATCTGCAGTTAGCAGAACTTTTAATTATGTTTACCATCCATTACATCTTTTCCAAATTCAAATAGATGAAAATATCGATCGTTTGGATAAATTTACAGTTGATTGGTATTCAGGACTATATGATAATAAAGCTTATGTTGAAGAAATCATAATGTATATGTGGGCTTATGGAAATCATATTTCCCGGTGGGAAAAAATTGGAAGCCTAGAATATACTGAAGATAACATCAACAATGACTCAATATATTATGAAGAAGAAGCAAAAAAATTCATTAGTGAAGATGGAATAATTAATATTTTAATTATTGGAAAACCAACTCCGGGCATGGATCCAGTTGAACCAGCAATATTATCTTCAGATTTTGTCCAAGTAGAACTATCGACTAAAGAGGGATACAATCCAAATGGTTATGTCATTTCTGATACTATCACCCCAACTCCAGCTAAGTTTTTTGGATGGGAAAGTATCATTTGGGAAAGCTCAAGACCCACTGAAGATTCAAATGTTAAAATTCAGGTTTTAGATAGCACTGAAAATGTAATAGAGTCATTAGATGGTAATTCTAATGGTTTTTCAACTTCTCCTATTGATTTGTCATCTTTAGGATCAAGTTATCCGGAGATTAAATTAAAAGGTATACTACATTCAGAAAAATATGATATTACTCCTCGATTGTATAGTTGGGCTGTTTTATGGCAAACAATCGAAGGTTTTCATGATAGTTTTATTTATGATTTTAGAATCGAAACAAGTAATGGAGTTAAAATCGAAAATGGAGATATAAAAATTAGTGAATTCTATAGCGATTGGCCTATATTTGGAAAGAACCCTGCCAACACTAGATCTTACGTTGGATCAGATGTAGAATATAAGGGTAACAAAACTTATTGGCAAACATATATAAATAAGGATATCGGCGGATGGTTCCGTAGTCCTGTTATGAGTAATGGCCGTGTTTATATTAGTGCCAATGACAAAAAAATATACTCATTCAATCTTTCACTTGATCCAGTTCATGATGATGAATCAGCCTATTCACCTGTTGATGAAAGTAGTCCTAATTATAATGTAGAAACAGCTGTTGCTGTTAGTGATGGATATGTTATTGTTGGTAATAGTACGCTTGATAGTATTAATGAAATTTATGCTCTTAATAGCACCAATTTATCTGAGAAAATATGGAGTAAAACTATTGGTGATGGAAAAGATATTTGTTATTCAGCAGCTCCAACCATTTCAAATGGTAAAGTATATATTACAGCATGGTCCGGAAAATTTGCCAATTCACCAATAGTATCTCGTTTGGTTGACAAACTTAATGCATTATCAGGGTATACATTACTAAATAACAAGTTAATTGCATTAGATATTACTAATGATGGAAATGAAATCTGGGAGGCTGTTGATTTACCTACCGCAAGTCTTTCCACACCAGCTGTAGACAATGGATTGATCTTTGTTGGTTGTGATAATATCGATGGACCAAGCACATTTGCATTTGATGAAGAAACAGGAGAAGAAATTTGGAATGCAAGTGTTGGATCTGTTGGAAGAGCAGCTCCTGTAGTTGTTGATGGTAAAGATAGTAAGATAGTAATTTTTGTTGTTAGGGAACAATCTCTTTTTTCATTATTCAATGGAACAGATAAAGTCATTGCACTTAACGCTTATGACGGTTCAATGTTATGGAATTTTACACTTGGAAATCAATCAACGCTTTTTAGAAACGCTGGTTTAACCCTTAGGAATTTCACAAATTTAAAAGCTACTTCTCAACCTGCTGCAACACCTGCTTTCTTTGATGATACTGTATATGTCATGTCTGCAAATGGGAAGCTATTTGCTTTAGATGTCAATACAGGATTAGAAAAATGGAGTTTTGATGAATCAGCATCATCAGCTTATCACACTGCATCACCAGTAGTAGTTGATGATACTGTTTATATTACCTCACAGGGATCTCATTTATATGCAATTAATTCTAACAATGGTGAATTAATTATGGATTACCCTATAATCTATGAAGGATATACAGATTTTCTGGCCTATCTTTATGCATCTCCTATTGTAACAGATGGGTTAGTTGTTGTCAGTATTTTAGAGTGGCTGCTTACTGGAGAATTTTATGGTCACTTAATGTGTCTTGGAGAATATACACGTAATTCTATTGGTAAAGTATATTCAGTACCGATACACGTCCAGAAAGATAAATGGTGGAATACTTTCAATGCAACAACACAAAACGCCGAGGAAAATAATACTATAAAGTTTAGTATTCTTGATGAAAATAATAATCCAATACATGGTTTGGAAAATCTTGATGGGGATGATAACGACATTTCAGATATTTCTGCTAATGTAATTAAACTATGTGCAGAACTCGAAATTGTTAATGTATCAGAAGCTCATCCAATATTGGAAGATTGGAAAATATCCTGGACTACTGAAAAAAATCCACCTATTTTTAATGAAAAGAGCTTCAAGCCGGATCCAAGTGGATGGATCAATACAAACACCCCTGTTTTTACAATTAAAGTTTACGATAATTGGCCTGGTTTGAATGTTGATACCGCTAGATTCCGAGTAACATATACTTCAGATGAAAAATCTGATTGGATTGCCGCAGAGTGTACTGGAGTAAATGGAACTAAAAGTAATCAGACAATTACAGCAAACCTGTCAAAGTTAAATATTAATGGCGATGATCTAACATTGAAAAGTATAGAAATCTCCATTAAAGATCTATCAGGTAACGAAGGAACATTTACACTTGAAGAACAATTCAAATTGGATCAACTAAAACCAACATCACGGATAGATAATAAACTTTCAACTCATTACAATACACCAGTAATCATAAATGGTAATGCAACTGATCCGGGAGATCCCGATGTAAATAAAAGTGGAGTAAAATCAGTAGCACTATACTATAGATTAAAAGGAGAAACTGAATGGATATTTTATCGTTCAGATGATACATACTATAATTGGGAATTTGAGAGAGATACAAGCGGTATTTATGAAGTTTGCACTATTGCAACAGACAAAGCAGGAAATGTGGAGGAATTCCCAGACGAAGGCGAATCATTTATTTTAGATATGAATGAACCATCTAAGCCAATGTTTGATGAAGAGTATTCATTTAATATATTACCAGAATTTTTTATCACGTTTGAAGATGACTATGAACTGGAAAGAATAGAATACAAACTTAATTTCCATGGAACTGAAGAATGGATAAATATTAGTGACAACATCAATGACAACATAACTATAGGAGAATGGAGTCTCAGTCAAAATGATTGGGATACAATGGTTGAAGATGTAAAATACTATATGTATTTCAGAATAACTGACATCTGTGGCAATCAATATGAAACACCTTCAGAAAATGAAGCACTCATAATCATAAAAGATATAACATCACCGATTGCAAATATCACACTAGATCTATCTGATTTTGAAGAAGGCAGCTGGAAGGATACATTTACTATAATAGCTGATGTTCCAGATGACACAGAATTTGATTTTATTAGTTTAGAGTATTCGTATTCAACAGATAAAGATGAATGGAGCTCATGGGAACAATGTGGAGAAAAAATTAACGCAACCAATGCACCGTACGAATGGGTTTTTACAGCAGAGGAAGGAAGCGGATACTACAAACTAAAAACAAAAATCTGGGATGCAGCAGGTAATGTCGCTGAATCACCTGAAGAAATAGTAAATGTAACCTTATTCCCAACAGCTCTGGTAACCCTAATGATAGTTCTAATTGTGATTCTACTAGTAATCACATTTTTTGTTATCATAAAAATGAAAAAGAAAAAAGAGTAAACATCTTTTTTCAATTTTATTTATCTATATCCTCTATTTTATAATGTGAAAAAATCTCATCTGAGAGAACATCTATTCCTTCACCGGTCTCACAAGAAACTTTTAGATTTTTCGAACTTGTTTTCTTTCTGTCAACCTTGTTTTCGACTATTATTAATGAAGAAGAACTAAACATTTTTTTAATATGGGATAAAAGATGCATTTGATCCTCCAAAGAATAACCGCAAGTCTCAGAAGCATCAATTACAAAAACAATTATATCCGCAAGATTACTAAGAGCTGCAAGAGCTTGTTTTTCTATTTCATTTCTCTCAGAAAGTGGTCTATCCAAAAGACCTGGTGTATCAATTATTTGAAAACGTTTTGTAACATATTTTTCTTTTCTTTCACTGTGACCTACATGAACCTCTTTTGTGGTAAATGGATATTGTGCAATCTTTGGTTTTGCTGAAGAAAGACGTCTTAAAATAGAAGATTTACCTACATTTGGATAACCTGCAATAACAACCGTCGGAATGTCATGAATATCTGGAAATTTTTTCATAATGTTTTGCGCTTCAGCAAGGGCAACTAGTTCTCCATCAATTTGTTTTATCACACTTGAGATTCGGCCATATATCTCATGTTGTTTTTGAATTAAAAAATCGATGTTTTTAGATTTTTTTAATGCCTTTGATTGTTTTGAATAAATCATTTGACAAGTTTTTCTAGCCCAATCAACAGCACCAAGTGATTTCTTCAGTTTATTAATGTCTATTTTAATATCAATAATTTCCTGGTAAAAAGACGGTAAGTTTTCAATAGATGGAAATTTTTTCACATATTGCTCAAGGGCTGAAATAATACTTGTTGAAAAAGAATCTGTTCTTGAAATAATAGTTTTCTTTTTCTTATATATCGCGCTTCTATCAATAATTTGAATTTTCTTGGCTTTTTTAAATGATCTTTCTAATAGTTGTTCAGCCGAAAGAACAATTGGTAACTTTCTAAACATAATAATTGAAAAACTTTATGTAATAACTATAAATTAACTTGTTGGCCACAATTTTTCTAAATCTAAATTATTAATACTTTTAGCTCTTGCAACTGATAAAATTTGAATAAAATGCATTTATGTTGAAAAATTAATATATCAAAAGGGAAAAAAAAGAAAGACAGTTTTATATTTCTATTGGTGCAATGACATAGGGACGAGGATAAGGTCCCAAATGTACAGAACCACAGTTTGTACAAATTTTATTTCCATATTTACATAAATGATATTCGTGATTATTATAATCTTTACAAAACCATTCTTCTTTTTCAAATTCCATTTTTCCCATCCTAAATACAGTATTACAAATCAACTAATTGTTTATAGACTTCTTCTTAACAACTGTTTATTTTTTTAAAAATAATAATTGTTGTTTATCAATATCATATGGTATTTTTAATAGAATCCAATCGATATTAATCCATTTAAGTAATTATCCTAAAAAAAAACTTCGAAGTTGAAACTGTATCATTATATAAAATTTGAAAAAAATATAAATATTTCAATAAGATAATTATTTCTTTGCTTTTGAAAGTTGTTTAATAGCTTTTATTATTGTTTCGATTTCCTCTTCAGTATTATAAAAATGAAATGTGATTCGTACATGACCTCCATACTTATCAAGAACATCAAGAAATCTCATAAGAGGAATAGTACAATGATGACCTGCACGAGTTAAAATATTCCATTCCTTTGCTAAAGCTGATGATAGCTCTGAACATTTCCAACCATCAAGATTAAATGTTACAGTTCCACCAATATATGCTGAATCCTCAGGTACATATATATGGATGTTATGTATCTCACGGATGCCCTCTAGAAGCTGATTTGTCAATAAATGCTCTCTTTTTTTAATCGCATTTAAACCAATTTCATTTGAAACATATTTTGCAGCTCTACCCAGACCAATAAAACCAACAATATTTGGTGTACCCGCATCAAAACGTTTAGAAGGTATATCAGAAATAAGTTCCCAATCATTAATAGTAACATCTGATACTATTCCACCACCAAGTTCCATAACTGCCATCTTCATAATAAGATCTTTTTTAATATAAAGACCACCAGTACCAGAAGGACCAAGTGGTCCCTTATGACCAGAAAAACCATAAAAGTCACATCCCAAATCATAAACATCAACTGGTAAATGTCCTGGACCTTGCGATCCATCAATATATACAAAAGCTTCAGGATTCTTCTCCTTAATTGCTTTAATTATTTCCTTAACAGGATGAATTGTTCCCATACTGTTAGATACATGTTGAAATGCAACGAATTTTACATTCTCATCAACAGCATTATAAAAAGTTTCAGGTTGCAATATTCCATCATTAGTCGGTTCTAAAATATTTAAATTAATACCTTTATTCTTTGCAAGTCGCATCCAAGGCATAAAATTTGCATGATGTTCCATAACTGTAGTAACTATCTTATCATTTTTCTGCCATTTTACTAATGGATTACCATAATCAAAAGTACCATTATTTCTCTCAAGAGGAGGATGCTCAAGAGCATATGCAACTATATTTGAAGCATTGGTTAAATTTCTTGTAAAAACCAATTCTTCCATCTTACAGTTAAGTAAAAGTTTAGCAGTATTTTGACGTGCAAGGTCAAAATTCTTGGTTGCTTCTACAGCTAGTTTATAACCTCCTCTACTAACATTAGTACAAAATTTTAAACAATATTCATTCATTGCTTCCATAACAGGTATAGGAATTGGTGTCGTTGAACCATTATCTACATATATACAGCTTTTTAACATTGGGATATGTTCTCTTACATCTTCAACTGAAAGTTTATTTTTATTTGTCACAATATTTTCCCCCTAAAAGTTTACAAGTTATCTTTTAAATTTTTATTATTATTTTCCGAAAGGAGATTCCTATATTATTTAGGTCTTTAAAAATCAATCCCTTTTTAATTAGGTGTGCAAAAACAATTTAGGCCTAATAATTATTATATATTTTATATTATAAATTCTGAATTAATTGGATGGTATGTTTTATTTTAAATAATGGGATTAAATTATCCTTATTTTTATCGTTATTAGTTAAATTATCCGAAACGCTTAACTCGGAGTTTAAGATATTTATATATTGGTAAATTCATGGATGAAGGATATATTCTTTCAAATAAATTTAGAAGAGCAATATTTGATGGACTTGCATCAGGCGAAACAGATATCGATAGAATTGCAAAAAAACATCGAATAATTCGTAATGTAGCAAGAAGAGTTGCAGATGACTTTATAAGTGGTGGAATATTGGAGAAAAAAGGCAATAACTATATTCTCACAAAAGAAGGAGAAAAAATAGCAGCAAATATAAGAGGATAAAGGGAGGTAAATTCATGAAACCATATCTTCTGCAGACATTAAAAGAACTTGCATTACTTGGAGCAATAAAGAATAGAATTGAGATTTCATCTTTGGAGCTTGCCAAACAACTTGAAGCAAGTCAGCAGACTGCTTCTAGATATCTTGTGGAGCTAGATAAAAAAGGAATGATAACAAGGGAACTTGGGATAAAAAAACAGCTTATTTTAGTTACAACTCTTGGTGAACAAGTTCTTCAAGAGGAACATTTACAATATCAACAGATTTTTGAATTAACTGACAGGGTTATTTTTAAGGGCAAAGTTGTATCTGGTCTTGGAGAAGGCAGATACTATACAGAACAAAGTGGATATGTTAAACAGTTTGAAGAAAAACTTGGTTTTGTTCCTTTTCCGGGAACTCTTAATGTTGAGATTGAACATGTAGAAAGAAACAAGTTAAGATTGTTAAAAGATCACAGGGCAATTAATATTGAAGAGTTTAAAACTAAGAATCGTACATTTGGTGGTGTAAGATGTTTTAGGGCAAAAATAGCTGGAATGGATGGCGCAATTGTTCTTCCTTTACGCAGTCATTATTCCAATATTCTTGAGTTTATATCTCCAGATTTTTTAAGAGAAAAATTGAGTTTAAAAGACGGTGATATAGTAAAAATTGTAATTTATTTTAAAAAATAAGAGAGTGCAGTATGAAAAACCAACTTGTAACAGATATACTTTATCAGATTGCAGATTTACTTGATTTAAAAGGAGAGATTTTTTTTAAAACAAGGGCGTATCGCATAGCTGCTCAAACAATTGAAGTTTTAGATGAGGATATCGAAGTTGTTACAAAAGAAAATAGACTTCGAGAAATCCCTGGCGTTGGAGACGCTCTTGCTAAAAAAATAAAGGAGATAGCGGAAACGGGTCGTTTGGAATATCTTGATAGATTAAAAAAAGAGATTCCTGAAGAGCTTCTTAAAATGCTTAATATTTCTGGTTTGGGACCTAAAAAAGTATCATCTTTGTATCAGAATCTTGGAATTAAAACAATTGAGGTGCTTAGGCAAGCTTGTTTAGATGGAAAACTAAGAGATCTTGAGGGATTTGGCGAAATCACTGAAAAAAATATTCTTCGTGGGATTCAACTAATGGAGAAAACTAGTGGACGTGTACTACTAAATGTAGCCTATGAAAATGGCGAACGTTATATAAATTATCTAAAAAGATGTAACAAAATAGAAAAAGTTAGCATAGCAGGTAGTCTACGTCGGTGGAAAGAAACAATCGGTGATCTTGATATTCTTGCTTCGTCAGATAATCCTGAGGAGGTTATGAATTACTTTGTAAAATATAGTGATGTTCAGCGAGTTTTATTAAAAGGAATTACGAAGACCAGTGTACTTTTAAATGATGATCTTCAAGTTGATTTACGTGTTGTTAAAAATAATAGTTTTGGGGCTGCTTTGCAATATTTTACTGGTTCAAAGGAGCATAATGTGAAAATGCGCAGTATTGCAATCAAAAAAGGATTTAAACTAAATGAATACGGTCTTTTTGATAAAGAAAAAGATAAATATATTGTTGGAAGGACTGAAAAAGAGATATATAGTAAACTTGGTCTTGCTTATATCGATCCTGAGCTGCGTGAGAATCGTAATGAGCTTGAAACTGCTGCTAAAAATAAACTCCCAAAGCTCGTAGGATACAATGAAATCTGGGGAGACCTTCATGTTCATTCTTCATGGAGTGATGGTTATGAATCAGTTGAAACAATGGCTCATCAGGCTAAAAAAATGGGCTATGAATATATTGGTATAACTGATCATTCCCAGTCATTAAAAGTGGCGCGGGGTTTATCCGAAGAAAGAGTAATTAAAAAAGTAAATGAAATTGATAAGATTAACAAGAAGTTTTCTAATTTTAGGGTCTTATGTGGAACTGAGTGTGATATAAAACCTGATGGAGAGCTTGATTACAGTGATAAGATTTTAAAGAAATTTGGTTTTGTTTACGCAGGAATTCACACTTCTTTTAAGATGACGCCCGAGGATATTACTAATAGAACCATCAAAGCAATGGAAAATGAACATGTTGATTTTCTTGCTCATCCAACTTGTAGAATTTTGGGAAGAAGAGAACCATTTGAACTTGATATGGATAGACTTTTTGATGCCGCAAGAGAAACAAATACATATCTTGAAATAAATTCATTTCCAGATCGTCTTGATGTTAATGATATTCATACTAAACTTGCAAAGGAAAAAGGAGTAAAATTTGTAATTGGTACAGATGCACACAATCTGAATCATTTATCGTTTATGCAGTTTGGAGTTGCAACTGCTCGTCGTGGATGGCTTGAAAAAAAGGATATTTTAAATACCTATTCACTTAAAGAAATTGAAAAACATCTGGGGATGTGAATAGTTCAATGAATAAGAATGTAGCAAAAAAGAAAATTGAAAAACTTCGCGAAGAGATAAACCATCATAATTACAAGTATTATGTAGAAAACAATCCAGTTATTTCTGATTATGAGTTTGACCAACTTCTTAAAAAACTTGAACAACTTGAAACTGAATTTCCAGATCTAATCACTCCAGAATCTCCCACGCAGCGAGTTGGTGAGAAACCACTTGAAGGATTTGAAACGGTGGAACATAAGATTCCAATGCTTTCTCTTGCAAATACTTATACCTATGACGAACTGAGAGAATTTGATGAACGTGTCAAGAAAAATGTCGGTGATGTGGAGTATGTTGTTGAACCAAAAATCGATGGGGCTGGAGTTGCGCTGTTATATGAAAACGGCGTCCTAGTTAGAGGTGCAACCCGTGGAGACGGTATAAAAGGAGATGACATCACTCAGAATCTTAAAACGATTCGTAGCGTACCACTGAAACTTAGGAGTAATGTTTTGAGACGTGTTGAAGTTCGCGGCGAGGTCTATATGCCTATTGGTGGTTTTAAAAAATATAACAAAGAGCAAGCTGAAAAAGAAGGTGTAATTTTTGCTAACCCTCGTAATGCATCTGCTGGTTCTCTACGTCAATTGGACTCAAGGATAGTTGCTGAAAGACCCCTGGATATTTTCATCTATGTAATTTCATATTCTGAAAAAGATTTGAAGACTCATGAAAAAGCTTTAGCGGCCTTGAAAGAGGCTGGATTTCGTACCAATTCGCTAACAAAAAAAGTAGCAAATATTGAAAATGCTATAAAATATTGCAAAGAGCTTGAAAAAAAGCGTGAAAAACTAGATTATGAAATTGATGGTGCTGTAATTAAAGTTAATTCACTTGGAAAGCAAAAAGAGTTAGGTGCAACATCAAAAAATCCTCGCTGGGCAATATCATATAAGTTTGCTGCAAAACAGTCTACAACACGTCTAAACAATATAGCTATTCAAGTTGGTAGAACTGGCACTCTTACACCTGTAGCCATTTTAGAACCTGTTGAAGTAGGAGGAGTAACTGTTTCTCGAGCAACACTCCATAACTTTGATGAGCTAAAAAGAAAGGACATCAAAATTGGAGATCAGGTTCTTGTTGAGCGTAGTGGAGATGTCATCCCACAAGTTGTTAAGAGCATAACAGAAAAAAGAACAGGTGCTGAAAAAAGAAAAATTATTCCGAAAAAATGCCCTGTTTGTGGAACAACAGTTATAAGAACAGAGGGTGAGGTTGCAGTTAGATGTCCTAATAGATTATGCCCATCTCGCCTTAAATGGCGTGTTAAATACTATGCATCACGTGATGCCATGGATATAGATCACTTAGGTGAATCAACAATTGATAAACTAATAGAAGAGAATTTAATCGGTAACATAGCTGACTTGTATTTCCTTAAAAAAGAAGACATTCTAAAGCTTGAAGGATTCAAAGAAAAATCTGCTCAGAATCTTTTAGACTCGATTGAAAAAAGTAAAAAACAAGATCTCTCAAGGTTCATATACGGGCTTGGAATTCGTCATGTTGGAAAATATGCTGCCCAACTTCTTGCATCACAATACAACTCAATTGACAAGCTTTCAAAAGCATCAGCAGAAAGCCTAAAAGAAATCGATGGTCTTGGTGAAAAATCAGCAGAAGCAATAGCTACATTCTTTGCAACTGATGAAAACAAAGAGCTTATTGAACGTTTGAAAAACATTGGTGTTAAAACCAAAGAAGTAAGAAAAAATAATCTACCTTTGCAGGGTAAAAAATTCGTTTTCACAGGCGGACTATTGACTCTTACCCGCCCGGAGGCATCTGACCTTGTGAAAAAATCAGGAGGTATTGTATCTTCTAGTATTAGTAAAGACATCGATTATGTTGTAGCAGGCGACAAACCTGGTTCTAAATATAATAAAGCAAAAAAACTAGAACTAACTATTATAAATGAAGATGAGCTAAAAGAGTTAGTTACAAAATAGGAGGTAAAAAAATTGGGAGAATGTAAAATTGAACAAAATAAAACAACTTGTAATTGCAGTTATCCCTGCAGTAGAAAAGGCATGTGCTGTGAATGCCTAAGTTATCACAAAAGTCTTGGTGAGGTTCCTGCATGTTTTTTCCCAGATGAGGTTGAAAGAACTTATGATAGAACTATAGAAAACTTTATCAGAGTATATCAAGAAAGAGGTAAATGCTGGTAGGGATAATTTTTTTATTATATTTGCTTACCGCATGAAGGACAAAACTTTGAATTTGGCAGTAATTGCGTGCCACAATCCGGGCAGAATTTTTGTGCAGCGTTAGTTTCTGATGTAGTAGTTTTAACTGGCGGCTGTGTCTGAGCCGGTGGCAGTGTTTGTGGTTGAGGTGGTGGTGGTTGAGGTGGTGGTGTTTGTGGGGGTGGCATTTGCTGTACAGGTGGTTGTTGTTTACTATACATCATTTGTGGCTGTTGATATGAAGGTTGCTGATACATAGGTTGTTGAGCCATTCCAGGGGCAGGAGCTGATAAAAGGAGCTTTTGAAGCGCAAATGTAACAAAATACAAAATAAATGCAAAAATTATCATATAAAATCCAGCCCCGTATCCTATTCCAATTCCACCAGTTGAAGCAGAATTAATTTGCGATACACCAATTATACTCATAACCATTGCAATAATTCCCAAAATTCCTGCAATAATAAATGAGTTGCTTGGTTTTTGACCTATTTTTCTAAAGGCCGCCAAACCAATGAATAGTGCAATTATTGTAAAAATAAATGCAAGTATCATACATATACTAAAAATAACTGCTTCCGATACGAAAACAGAACTTTCAGTTAGGGTTTTAATAAAAAATACATCCCACTCACTTTGACCAGGTATATTACTTGAAAAAGCCCAAGGATATATATTAAATCCGAAACTGCCAATCCATAAACCAGCCCAAGGAATAATTAGGGATATCCCACAAAGAATTACTCCTATTATCCCAATTATTTTTATTATTAAACCCATTTCTTTATTTGGCATAATATTTCCTCCATTTTTAATAATTTTATTTCTTTGTTAATACAACAGACTCCACACCTGCAAGTGTTAAAGTTAGAGTGTTGCCATTATCTGAAAACTCAAAATTATAGCACACTTCAGCTGATGATCCTCCCCACTGTGAACTAGGGTTGATACAAAGTTTATTACCACTTACACTCCAGGTCCCAGCTTCGATATCCATTACTTCTAGAGATCCGCCACTTTTAAAATTCCAAGTAACCGATATGTAATCACTAAATTGTTCCCATTCTCCCACAAAACGACTATCTGTTGCTCCGCCTCCAATAAATAGGAATACTACTGCAACAACGACAATTATTACAACAATAACTGCTATTAAAATACCAATTAGTTTCATATTCGTTTTTTTTGGCTGCATTGGAGCATAAGTTTGTGTTTGACTTATGTTCTGAGGTGGTGGGACAGGTGCTGCTGGTGGTGGTTGAGCAGCTTCAGCTTGAAGTTGCGCACCGCAACTGAGACAGAACTTAAATCCTTCCTTAACTTCAGCTCCACAACTAGGGCAATATTTTGGCATAATATCTCCTCTCTTGCAAATAGTAATAATTTTTACATTATAAATTTATTCAAATTTCTAAGATTACTATTTTTTACCAAACATATCAAGTTAAATATTAGTTATAAGCAGGTGTTAGGAAAATTATAAGTTAGAATATTTCATCTTTAATATGGAGAATAATTAAATGGAGATTAAAGCCTGTCCAAATTGTGGAAGTAGAAGAATTTTTCAGGGTAGGATGGGAGATGGTGTTTTAACAGGCTATACCTCAAGAAATGTTTGTAGGGATTGTAATTACCAAGGAATGCCGATTATTTTTGATTCTGAAAAAGAATACAAAAAATTCCTAGAAAGTAAATCATTAAACAAAAAAACAAGTAAAAAATTTAAAAGTGAAAGAAAAAAAGAAAGTAAAAAACCTATAAAATATGAACGTCCATTTGGAGTAACTATCCTTGCTTTTATAATGATTTTTGAAGCAGTATTTGCCATTTTTTTGTATTATAAAGTTGGTGGGCTTAATATTACCACATGGTTGTGGATTTATTATATAACGATTTTTGTAATATCAGCAATCATTTTACCATATGGTCTTGTTAGAGGAAAAAGCTGGGCATGGACTTTTGGAGGAATGCTATTTGCGCTTTCTATTCCGATTGGTCTTATTTTTCTTTATTATCTTACAAGGCCTCATGTTAAAGCTTACTTTGGAAAAACATAATTTGAAAAATCTTCTCAATACCTATAAAAATAGTGTTTCTCATATACCGATAAGTATGCAATTGCATATGCATCTACTATGTTAAAATTTTAATCAATCTGTAATAACTATCAACATCAATTTCTTTTGGTTGAATTGCAACACTAAGTGGTATTGTAAATAATTTATCATCCTTGAAACTTACACAGCTATCTGTAATACCCTCTTTTAAAACATTCACTGCATAATTGCCAAGACGAGCCCCTAGCAGTCTGTCTGTTGCAGTTGGTCGGCCTCCTCGTTGTATATGGCCTAAAACTGCTATCCTTGTCTCCAGACCAGTTTTTTTAGTTATTATACTTGCAATATCATGGGCTTTTGCTATCCCCTCAGCAACAATTATGATCCAGCTTACCTTTCCTTTTTCATTCCCATCTTTAATTTCATTACACATTCCATCTAAATTCACGTTCATTTCAGGTACTAAAACCTCTTCGCATCCGCCAGAAAGAGCTACATTAAGCGCAATAAAACCACAATTACGACCCATCACTTCTACAATAAATATTCTTTCAAGACTTGTTGCAGTGTCTCTTATTTTATCAAGAGCATCAAGCGCTACATTGACAGCTGTATCAGCGCCAATAGCCAAATCAACGCCAGCAATATCATTATCAATTGTAGCTGGGATGGCAATAGTGGGAATTTTATATTTTGTTGCAAGAACATGAGCGCCTGTTAAAGTCCCATTGCCACCAATCACAATTAAACCTTCGATGTCATTATCATGCAGAGTTTTCACAGCTTGTTTTTGTCCATTTTCTGAATAAAATCTTTGAGATCGAGATGTTTTAAGAATTGTACCTCCTCTATTGATTATTCCTGAAACAGATCGATGGCTCACTTGGATGAGTTCCCCATCTATTAAACCATCGTAGCCTCTCATAATGCCAACTACATCCATATTAAAATCAGATGAAGTTCTTACAACAGATCTAATAGCTGCGTTGACTCCAGCGCAATCTCTTGTTAAAACCGCTATTTTTTTCAATCTTACTCCTCGCATGTAGATAACATTGTCTCTTTTAAACGTTTTAGGAACTTGATTCGTCAAGAGTTTTAATTTTAGTTCTTACAAGTATTATTGTGATTGCAGTAAACGTCAAAGCCGCAAAAAGACCTATTACGACTCCTAAAATGTCAAATGAAAGAAGTGAATTATAAAAAGCATGAACTAGTATAGCTAGTAAAAAATAAGGTAAAACACGTATTAGTGAAGTATGTTTTATAATCGTTTTTCCATAGCCATATCCAGTCCAAGCAGTTGCTGAGGCATGTAATAAACAGCCGCCAAAACTTCTTATTGAAATCAAAACAAAGAAAAACAATAGACCCTCAGAAATAAAATTCCAACCATATAGAAGATTTTCTGTCGCCGAAAAACCAAGGCCTGCAACAGCGCCATAAATTAAACCATCTTCAAGTTCATCCAGCTCTTTTTTAACTGTTTTCAACCGCAGGGCTAGAGGCTTTGTTAATTCTTCAGCAAATGGAGCAATAATTATTACTGTGACAAGACTAAATATATTTTGATCATTTATTGAAGGAGCAAGTGAAAAATGCAGAACTAATTCTAAAACAATTGCCGCAATAACAGCAATTGTTGCACCCCATAAAAAACATAAAAAAATTGGTTTCCATTTTTCTCTATGGAAATTTTCTGTGTTTCTAATCCAAATAGTATAAATTATTGGTGGTAAAAACGCCATTGAAACTAATAAGACAAACTCTACAGATTCCACACACCAGTTAAACAAAAAGAATTTTATTTACTTTTGCCAAGCTTTTTTATTCATGGCCTCCGATTTCGAGACTTGGGTCCCCGAATAGTACCCATTGTTGCACCATTTTTGTATCCATTTTTTCGTTACTACCAAGAAATCTATGTAAATATCCTGTTAGAGTTTCTCCATGGTTTTCGCCAAGTATTTTATTGTTTTCTGTACCATACAGTTGGAAAAAACGTAATTCTAACCATCCGTCGAGAACTTCCAAGTAGTCTGTAATGTTATTGTTATCTGTGTCTTCCCGTCCATGTGTTCCAAGTCCTGTACTACCTATAGTTGCAATTGCTCCTCCACCAATTTTAACAGTTAGCCACCAGCTCCAACATCTTGGCATCCAATTACTCTTGTATAGTGACTCTTCTAAAAACTTGAATAGGTTTAAAATGGTAACATCAAATTGGTTATTGCGGCATCCTCCAATGACAGCTATTGGAAGTTTCTCTTTGTTATTCAAATATATCATATCAAAAGCGTCGAAACCTGTAGCCCATCCTTCTCCGTTCGGGGGCAAATGTGTATTCCAGGTTCCCGGATTGCCATGTCCACAGAAGTAAGCAAAGCCAGAGCCAGGATCCATAGCTTGTTTTACTGTTGTTCTACTGATATCCTGGCTATCAGATGCATATAACCTTACAGGGTTAACTCCTGGCAAGTTATCAATTGCCGCCTCACAGATCAATTCACCCTCGTTAAAATGATTAGAATCGTTATATGAATCACCTGAAACTAAAACAACGTTATTAAACCAAGCTTTTCCATATGTGCTTGTCTCATATTCAATTATCTTGTTTACCATAATTGTAACTTCGAATTTACTTCTACATGCAAGACGACCTAGATAAACATCTGGATAATTATCCATTTCGTCAATACCATTTTCATTCCATTCTGCAAAAATATCATTGTTATTGGTATCCCAGCTACTGAAACCACCTAAGGAATCATAAATATCAGCAAAATACAAATCACTGATAAAAGATTCTTCAGCATATTCTTGTTCATCAGGAGGAATTACATGACTATATCGAACAGGGACGTGCCATGAAAACCTCTGACCATCTCTGCCACCTACTAAGAGCACATGAGAGATACCCCATGTTTCAATCGCTTCTTTAATATAGTATTTTATCTTCTCTGCTTTATCCCTGCCACTTGAAGACATCTGATCATAAACATCTGATAATTCAATATGTATAGTATTAACACCCAAATCATTTTTATGGTTAACAAGAGGTTGGAGTTGTGTAGTAAACTGAGATGGCGCTATTATAAGAAAATCGTAATCTGTGTTCTCATCAAGAAGGGGCTGATCAGGTTCTTGATATGTTATATTGAGAGTAATTTGGTTAATATATTGAATTTGATTATTTAATGGTGAGTATCGTACTGGATAAATTCTAGTTGATAAAAATGTTTTATGATCACCATATGAAAGCCCGCCTCCAGTATGAAATGAAACCCAGTCCGATGGATAAAGATTTGAGCTATTATAAATATCTCCATCCATGTCTGTTCCACGTGGGGAACATTTTCCAAAAGAAAGTTTTTTTGTAAGAGACATCGCGCCAGGTGAAGAAATTTCATATTCAACTGAAATAATTTCTGAACCAAACATTAATTCTTGTAAAGCTAGTTTTACAGGTAGAACTGGAGCTCCATCAGCTATATGATTAAAATCTGATTCTCCAACTGAAACATACATGTATTCATCATCTTCTTCTAGAGCTGGATCAGAAAAACTAAATTCTAAAGTTAGAACCACAGGCTCAGAAAATATAATATTTTTATTATTTGTTGAATTTACAAGGCCCTGAGAGTTCTTTTTTATATGCAATCCCATCGCTGGAAAACAACTGGATAGAATAAAACAAATTACTAATCCTAAGGCCATCTTTTGTTTAATATTCCTAATCTTCATTATTAACCCCCTGATTTTTATTTTGCTATTTAATAATATGTAGGTGCCAATATTAAAATCTTTCTAAAATTATTTTTAATTATAAGTAATTTATATAGGTTAGGATAAAATATAAATGGTGCAATTATATATTATATAGTTACATGGTATTTATATGGTGAATAATATTACGAAAAGGAGAATAATTACGATTGGATGTATTGGACTTTTTTTATTGTCAAATATCTTAATTTTACCTGCTACGGCTATAAAGTTTAATAATATTAAAACACATAATACAGAGAATTCCATTCAAAAAAATACAAACATAATTTTATTAAGTGACTTAGAAGCTGATTTGAAAATACGAAAACCTGGAGGAGATTGGGAGGACCAAGGCATCATTGCTAGTGTTGGCCTTATTCTAGACTTTAAAATTACGGTAGAAACCAATAGAGATTATGTTCTTGTAGGTATTTTGGTAAAATTGCCCCTAATCGACAATACCCCAATGTTTAATTACATTGAATGGAGCTCTTGGCCTATGCCTATTTTCCCAATAGGTGAATGGGCTGCAAACGATACTGATGTTAGTTGGGCTTGGTTTATAGTAGGTTCTTCATGGTCAAAAGAAATGACATTCAAGGCAAAGATTATAAAAACAGGTTCAAGCTCTGTTGAATTAACTGTAATAGCTTTAAAGGATGTAAATGGAGATTATGACAAAGTAACTGATAACACATACATAACAGCTGAAAAAAATAAATATACTCATAATCCAAATTTATTATCTAAAAAGTTTTTTATTTTATTACAAAGCTTTTGCAGTTTTCAAATTGAAAGAGCGTTCTTATGCTCTTTAACTCCTTTTAATAACTGATTAAATACCC
>JAHWGK010000031.1 GCA_020054495.1 Thermoplasmata archaeon
TGTCACCTCGTTGTTTAAGGGTTTTTTGGTCAAGACCCCTAATAGCAAAGGGGTGACACATGTCTTTGGGTTACACAAAATATGTAGATATTATCAGTTTGATACTATTAATAATCGGGATTTTCTTAATTGGTAGAAAAATATCACGAGAGTGGTGATAAAGAAATGAAAAAAATTTCAGAATTTGATAAAATAAAGAGCAAATTTGCTTTAACACAATTATCTGGATTATTTTCTCCTTTACTTGCGATAACAGTTTTATATGCAATGTTAGCTCGCTTGATTTTTGGTGAAAATTATTATATCTCCATAGTGCTTGCAGGAATACTTGGTGGCCTCTGGAGTCTTGTAATGGCAAAAGGTTATGATATGTGTATTGACAATCTAAATAGAACTGAAAAGAATTGGCACTCAACAAAGACATATGAAACAATCCTCCAAAAATCGAGAAAATTTGCTAATAGGGGGCTTTTTGTTCTTATTATTGAGATTGTTTTGATTATTGTTTTGCGATTGTAAGAGTGTGATATATGCAAGTGTTAACGTAAAAATACCAAAAACAGCAAGTAATTTAGAAAATATTTCACCTTGGAATATAAAAGCAATAGTATAAACAACAAGAGTAATAAGTAAATAAGAAAACCAACTTATTTTACATCCACCAATTGACGTAGTCGCAACACCTCCCACTTTTTTTACTACAACACTCTAGGGTGCGAATCCCCATGGATTCGCACCAATGAGAAAAAAACATTGCTTCGGATAAATAAGGTTTATCCAAAGACCTATACGAAACAACAGGAGAAAAAAATGAGAAACATTGGGGGAGAAAAAGAGAAAGTGTTATGCCTGTTTTATCTTCACACCACGAGTGTGAAGATGCTGCCATAGTTTCTCTATGGCATAACATGTTTTCCCCAAATATATTTTCTCCTAGTATATTTTCCCCACTTTCCCAGTGTTTAAAACTAAATGTTAAATCAGAATCAAAAACAGTCTTAACATCATCTTCCATGACGTTGATGATGCCCCACTTAAAAAAAGAAGTTGAGAATGAAAATGAGAAATTGTCATTTTCACCATCATTAACTAAATCTTGCGGATAATTCTTATATAAATAGTTGTTTATTCCCTGTTAGATGAAAATTATTCTACAAGTTGCTCTGGATCTTCTGAACGAACATAGAGCACTTGCTATCGCAAAAGACTCTATAGAAGGGGGAGCAGATTGGCTTGAAGTAGGAACGCCCCTAATAAAAAGTGAAGGAATGAAAGTTGTTAGAAAACTCAAGGAAACATTTCCAAAAAAAACACTTGTTGCAGATATGAAAACAATGGATACAGGTGCCTTTGAAACAGAGATGGCAGCAAAAGCTGGTGCAGATGTTGTTTGTATACTTGCTGCATCTGATGATATTACGATTATAGATGCTTTGAAATCAGCACGAAAATATGGTACAAAAATAATGGCCGATCTCATTGGTGTAGATGATAAAGTTAATCGTGCAAAAGAGCTAGAAACGCTAGGTGTAGACTATTTATGTATACATGTAGGAATTGATGAACAAATGATTGGAAAAAAACCAGTTGGAATTCTTTCATCAGTTGTCAATAACACTAACATTCCTATTGCAGTCGCAGGAGGTATAAACAGTGAAACAGTTGCAGATGTAGTTAACGCAGGAGCAAGTATAGTAATTGTTGGTGGAGCAATTACAAAAGCAAAAGATGTAACAAAAGCAACTAACCAGCTAAAAAGAGCAATTATTGAAAAAAAATCTATTAAAACCGATCTTTTTAAAAAATATGATAAAACTGAGTTGAAAAAAGCATTTTCACTTGTTTCAACTCCAAATATATCTGATGCATTGCATAAACAAGGTGCAATGCATGAAATAAGACCTATCAAACTTGGATTTCATATGGTTGGTAGAGCACTAACTGTCAGAACTATGGATGGAGATTGGGCAAAACCAATTGAAGCAATTGACAAAGCAGAAAAAGGAGAGGTAATTGTTGTTGATGTAAATGGAGGTAATACTGCTATCTGGGGGGAGCTTGCCACTTGGAGTGCTAAACTAAAAGGCCTTGCAGGTGTAGTAATAGATGGTGCAATTAGAGATCTTGATGATATTGTGAAAATGGATTTTCCAATTTTTTCAAGACATATATCATCAAATGCAGGTGAACCAAAGGGTTTAGGCGAGATAGGAACAGAAATTACATGCGGAAATCAAACTGTTAAAACGGGTGACTGGATAATAGGTGATGATTCAGGTGTTGTAGTAGCTCCTCAAGAAATCGCTCAAGAAATTGCAAATCGTGCGCTTGATGTTAAAGAACACGAAAATCGAATTAGAGAAGAAATTAAATCAGGTGGATCTCTAGGAACCGTAGTCAAAGTAAAGAAATGGGAGAAGAAGATAGGTTGAATAAAGTAGTATTATTCACAGAATTAACAAAACTACATGATGCACTCAATAACTTTAATATTCAAAGTTTTGAAGATAAAAAAGTTCCAGTAAAATTACACATGGGTGAAATTAAAAATAAGTATTTTCCAAAACCTGATTTTGTAAAATATGTAGTTCAAGAATTAAAAAATAATAAGATAGATCCATTTCTATTTGATACAACTGTGGCCTACAGTGGTTTAAGACATTATGTATCAAGTTACCAGAAACTTGCACAAATCCATGGCTTTTCTGTGAAAAAAATCGGCTGTGATGTAATAATTGATGATAGCGGAGTTATAATTAACGTAGAAAACAGAGATTATGAAGTTGCATGGCATATTAAGAATTCATCCCATATTTTTGCAATATCCCATGTAAAAGGGCATGTTGCTACAGGAATGGGAGGAGCGATTAAAAACTTTGGAATGGGTGGCGTTACAAAAGAAACAAAAAGAAAAATGCATCAAGGTAGTAGACCAATTTATAAGAAAGATGCATGCACTTTTTGTGGAGTCTGCGCTGAAGTATGTCCTTTTAATTCAATAAAAATTAAAAATACTACATGGAAGCAAAATATTAGATCTTGTTTTGGTTGCGGAGTTTGTGTTGAAAATTGTAAACAAGACGCTTTGAAATACAAGGATGTAGATATTCAATACGCGCTTGCTTGTGCTGCAAAAGCATGTGTTCAAGATAAAAACGTGATTTATTTAAATGAATTAAAAAGAATATCAGACAGCTGTGATTGTGATCCTTTCGCAAAAAATATTATTTGTCCAGATATTGGCTACCTTGTATCAGATAACCCAGTTGCAATAGATAAGGCATCACTGGATTTAATAAATAATGTCAAAAAAGACGTTTTTATAAAGGAAAATAACATAGATCCATTAAAACAAATAAAATATTGTGAGGAGATTGGTCTTGGAACCTCCTCATATCAATTGATTGATTTGTAGTTTTATTTTATAGTAGGTCCGCCTATAGGCAGGATTTTTTTTCCAAAGGTTTCGTTAATAACTTCTGCCATTGCCAGATAAATTGCACTGAAACCACAAATAATACCCTCAATTCCTATCCATCCGCCACTAATTATTCCCCAGTCTTTTAAGGCTAGCAGGAAGAATAGAACAAATAGTGTGAAAAATACAAATTGTAAAGCTTTTGGTTTCTTCAGGGTAGATATGAACATCATGAATGTAAATAGACCCCACATGAAAAAATACCATGCCAAAAATGGTTTACTAGTGGCTCCTGTATAGGTTCCTTCTGCAATTATGTCTGGTATGATCAAAAGAGCAACTAATGATATCCAAAATAAACCATATGAAGTAAATGCTGTTACGCCAAAGGTATTCCCTTTTCTATATTCTAGAATACCTGCAATAATTTGGGCGAGTCCACCATAAAAAATTCCCATTGCAAGAATCATCGCACTTATTGGAAAAGCAATAGCATCTGTATTATGAATATTCAATAGCACCGTTGTCATTCCAAAACCCATTAGACCAAGCGGTGCAGGGTTAGCCAATATTCCTTTTTCAGCCATAATAATTCACTGGGGGGCTGAATAAAAAACTTGTATAAATACCTATCTAGAAAATCAAGAAAATATTATCTAATAATAACCACAAAAACAGATAGTATCATTGCTATAACAATCATAATAACTAAAAACTTGAAAAGCCAATTTTTTAGTGTTTTACTGTTAATTTTCATATTATTTTACCTTAAGTTCTAAATAGAAGTTATCAAATGAAAGAATTGTGCTATCTTTTTTACCTTTGACTTTGGTTTCTTTTTCAACTTTGATATAACCTTCTTTTAATAGACCTTGTTTTTCTTTGGAGCTAAAAACAGGTATATCTGAAATTTTGAAGTCTCCCTTCTTCTCGATTTTTTTTATGATTTCGTTTTGATTTTCGTTTATCCATTGGACTAATTTTTTTCCATCTTTTTTAAATGTTGGCCCAATCTTTGAATAAACTGGAACAATTTTTGTAATCTTTTCTTCGACGTCTGGTTTTCCAGGTATAAACTTGTGAGAATCTGGATATTTCAATGTCGATGTAATTATCGATCCACTTGGTTCTATGCTATTAATTGTATTAGCCGTGGAGTAGGTTGCTGAGGATTCTATAGGAGCATTTAATGCTATACCTTGTTCACTTTTCCAAGATCGAACTTGTGAGATGTATTCTTTTACAGATTCACCAGCGATTTCCTTTTCTTTATCAACTAAAACTGGCTCTGGCCAATCAGAGATATGTATACTATCATCTTTTTCGAATTGTTTATAGAATTTCTGGTAGATTTCTTCAGTAATATGTGGAATAAATGATGCAAATAGTTTAAGTGTTCCAAGACCAACCGTATAGAGAGTATATTTGATGCTATCGACGTTGTTGTTTTCATAAATTGACGATTTGATCATTTCAATGTAGTGATCAGCTAGCTCGTGCCAGAGGAAATATTCGACATCCTTCATTGTTTGTGAATAATCAAAGTTATCCATTTGCTTGGTGCATTTTTTCACAAGTTTACTATATTTTGTAAGAATCCATTTATCAATATCAATAAGATCTGTTTCATTGGGTTTTTCATCTTTTACTATATTTTTTATAAATTGCTGAACATTCCAAATTTTTCTCAAAAGTTTAGTTCCACGGATGACATCTTTTGTTCTAAAAGGATTATCTTCGCCAAGAGCACAGCTTGCAGCATAGCATCTAAATGCATCTGAACCATATTTATTGATTATTTCAATTGGATCTATTACATTTCCAAGACTTGCATGCATAGGTGTTCCATCTTCTGATAAAATAAAACCGCCCATCATAATATTTTCAAATGGTTTTTCTCCTGTTATTAAACTACAACGAAGAATTGTGTAAAAGGCCCATGTCCGAATAATATCATGAGCTTGAGGTCGTAAAGACATAGGATATAATTTTTTGAAATTTTTATCATCTCTGTACCAAAAAGTATTGTAAAGTGGTGAAATGGATGAATCCATCCACGTGTCAAAAACATCTTCACAACCAATGAGTTTTCCACCACATTTAGGACATTTATCAATATGAGGTTTGTCAATTGTTGGATCAATATAGCAATCTTCAGGTCTTGCAATTACAACTTCACTACATTTTTTACATTCCCAAAGAGGAATTGGTGTAGCAAAATAACGTTGACGAGATATAACCCAATCCCACTCAAGACTATTAACCCAATCTTCAAGTCGAATTTTCATAAACTCAGGAAACCAGTTCATCTCATCGCTTTTTTCAAGAACCATATCTTTAAACTTTGTAGTTTTCAAAAACCATTGTTCAGCATTTATATATTCAACAGGTGTTTTACATCGCCAACATACACCAACGTTTTGATCGAGTGGTTCTTGTTTTATTAGAATATTTTCTTTCTTTAAATCTTCGATAACTGCTTTTCTAGCATCCACTATTTTCATACCTTTATATGGTCCGCACAGCTCAGTCATACATCCTGCTTCATCTATGCTCATTTCAATAGGTAGTTTGTATTTGAAAACCCAGTTAAGATCCTCTTTATCACCAACAGTACAAACCATTACAATTCCTGAACCAAATTCTGGGTCGACTGCGTCATCTTCTACAATTTTTACCTCTTTATTAAAAAGTGGAACAATAAGTATCTGACCAACTAGCCATGGAGCACGCTCATCTGTTGGATGAACTGCAACAATCTGACAAGATGGAAGCATTTCAGGTCTAGTGGTCGCAATTTCAACATATTCACCTTTTTTGTCTTTTCCGATACTATGGTACTTAAAAACTTGTTCAGGTGGATTATCTTTAAAATAAAACTTTACAGTGTTGAGTTTTGTTATTCTATCAGTATAAGTTACTTCTGCATCAGCCATGGCAGTCATACATCGGGGGCACCAATTAACTGGAAACTCTCCTTTATAGATATAATCTTTATTAAAAAGCTCGATAAAAGATATTTGTGTAAGTCTACGGTAGTATTCAGCATTAGTCTGATAATAAATAGATGGATCCATGCTTTCTCCAAGTATTATGAACTGGTCAGTCATGGTCTTGATATTCTTTTCAGCAAATTCTGAACACAGTTTTGTGAATTTATGTCGATCTATATCTTTACGTGTGATATTTAATTGTCTTTCAACTCTTTCTTCAATAGGTATTCCATTCACATCAAAACATAGTGGAAAGAACACATCGTAACCTCTCATACGTTTATATCTAGCAGCAAAATCAATATGAGTATAATGAACAGCATGCCCCACGTGAAGAGGTCCTGAAGCATAACGAGGCGGAACATCTATACTATATGGCTTTTTATTACTATCAAAATTGAAATGATAGATTTTTGTCTCCTGCCATTTCTTTTGCCATTTTTTTTCTAAAGCTTTCTGATTATATGCTAACATTCTATGTTTCTCCACGAACCAGAGTCAGATTATTAGAGGTCAAAGAATTTTTACTTATAAAAGTTGCTTTCTATAAGATTTTTATTAAATTAAAAAAAAGTTGGTTTTGTTAAAAAAACAAAATATTTGATTTATCTGTTATCAACTAATTCCCTGAGTTGTGATAGATCCTTTTTAACTGAATCTATTTCTTTTATTTTTTCTTTTTCAAAAGTGTTAACTATCTTATCTATTGAAGACGTAAGTTTATAGATATGGACAGGTCTTCCTTTTCCTTTCTTTTTAAGATTTCTTCTTGCAACCCAACCCCTTTTCTTAAGCTGTTGCATTGCAACACTTACTTCGGGTTGTCTGAGGTTTCCCCCATGTTCAATTTCAGCTGAGCGACATTCATCAACCTGGGAGATATACAAAAGGGTTTTTGCCAGGTTTCTTGGCATACCTAGTTCAGAAAACACCTTAATTATTTTTTGATCTTGTGAAGTGAATGTGTAGTACTTATTTTGTTTCATATTATCATCCGACATATTAATATATTATTATATTTTCAGATATATAATATATAATGTGTTTATAAACTTTTTCATTAAATAAATATAATCAAATTTTATTGTAAAAAACCCAATGCTTCTTCTATACGACCCATCTCAATACCCGTAGTAAGATTACCAATAATAGCCCCATTGGAGTTTGCCACTAGTCCACTACCAATTATTGGAGAACCATGATTAACAGTTCCAATCATAACATTTACATCAAAAACCTTTTCCAACACTCTTTTTTCTTCATCTGTAACCTTTGGGTGACAAAGAAGACCTTTATTTGTAACAACAGCAGCCATACCAACAGTTTTTAAAGAACCAATTGTACCCTGATATACTGGGACATCAAGTGTTTTTTCTATCACTTTCAGCGATTTATCCTTAAAACCAGGATGAACAAGTGCCCCATTATCATTTACTAAAATATTGTTACCTGCAGCATTCAGTTTGTCGTCAATAATGCAAACATCAAGCCCCTGATCATTGATAATCTTTACAGCGCCACTATCAATAAAATCTGTTACTACTGCTCCCTTTGAGTTAAAAGAAAGTAAAGAACCAATTATAGTTGCGTCAACAATACTCAATTCCACAAGCTTAACGTCTAAAACTGCTCCAATTTTTTTCGTAATCTTTTTTAAAAGACCCTTTCGAATAAAAGCAACATTATCATTAGCCCTACAAAAAACACCTAAGCTAGGATTTTCGTTAAAATCCAAAAGTTGAAGCATAAATTATTCACTTTTCACTTTTTTAGAACTAGATTTTTTTTTAGTAGATTTAGGTTTAGATGCTGTCTTTTTCGTAGCTTTACCCTCTTTCTCCATTGTCTTTTTAGGTTTTTCTTTTGGTTTAGCTGATTTCTTTGCTTTCTTTGGTTTCTCTTCTTTGGGTTTCTTTCCTTTTTTTGCTTTAGGAGCCTTCTTCTTCTTAATTTTTACTTCACCATCAGCAGTAGGTGCAACCTCATAATCCTCTGCACCAGCTACTTCACCCTCTTCTTCAGGTTCCATTTCTTCTTTCTTAAGAATTGGTTCCTTTTTTTCTCTTTCTTCTTTAAGAAGTTCACGTCGTGATTTCTTAACCTCGATCTCTGGAACATAGGCTTCAACAACACCATCATCAAACTTGACAGCCTTCACACGAATTTTACTTGGCATGTTATATTTTCCTCTAGACCAAAGTACATTATTCAAAGATTCATCTATCCATATATTTTCTTTCTCTACTTTCATATGCCTTGTTAAATAATTTTTCACTCGTATTACAGCTGTTGGTGCTGCTTTTGAGGACTTGTAACCAGTCTTTTTCAAAGGTATAACATATATTCTTTCAATTTCTTCTGCCATAGTAATCAAGATCTCTTAAGTTTGTTTCTACGCCAGTTGCGTGTTTTAGGATGACGTGTAAAACGTCTATTAGTCTTAATCATTATCCAAGCAGGGACACGTCTATTACTATTTGTAGCTTTATTAAGACGGAGTTTTTTACCAAGTGTTTTATGAGTTGACATAAGGTTTTACCTTCTTTTTATTTTAATGTCTCTTTTCTTAGGAATTGCCTTCGAAAGTAGCATACGTAACTGCTCATCATTTATTTTATTTTTGAGTTGTCCGCTCTGAACAGCCATTATTAGTTGATTTTCAATGGATTCAACAATTTCAGGTCGTGCAATTTTTATTCTGCCAAGTCTTTCTCTCGCATCTATTGTAAGGATAGATCGAAGAATCATCTTTTTTTGTTCTTCAAACTGTTTTTGTTGGGCGTCTTGTCCTTCTAAATCTTCTTGAAGCGAAGCCTGCTGTTGCAAATCTTGCAATTTTTTTTTTCTTAGCTTTTCAAGTTCTTCATCCATAAATCCAAATGACCATTATTTTATCTAACTTAATATTTTTTCAATTCAGGATAATACGCCTCAACATCTTTCATCACTTCATTTGAAGTGTTATCTAAAAAGGATTTACCTTTAGAAGTAAGTACACGTCCTTTTCCTTTGATCTTTGTCACATAACCTGCTTTTTCGAGCTGCTGAAGAGCTCTTCGCACAATAGAGCCGCTTCCACTCCTCGCCTTATTGGGTTTGGAACCACGATCTCTTTTACCTCCATATTCAGCTCTTAGATGCTCTATACCTATAACATTGTTAATATAAATTTTACGAAGAATTGAGGCGCACCTTGTATGCCACCAATTTTTTTCCATTGGCGGATTTTCCTTATTAACACCTGTTCTAGAAAAGATATTTGCATCTGGAATAACAATGGAATCGTCATTCTGAAGTTTTTTAGCTACTGCATCTATTAAATCCTTTGATGGAACATCATATACAGTTGTCATTATTACATTACTCCTGATATAAGAACGAAATCGAATAACGGTAATAACCGATAAGTTATTTAAGCATAGCGGATGACAATCTTAAGAGCTTTTAAGTGGAAGTCGGGTATATCTCTTACAATTATAGCAATAAATAACAAGCTTTCCTCTATGTATTCTAACCCTGCAGTTTGAATCTGGTAGAAGGTAACAATAGCAGTGTTTGCAAAATCTTTGTTTATATTCTTTTGAGATGGGAACTAGAGTTCTCATTGATATTTTCCTTGCGATCTCTACGTATCTATCTGCAAGATTAAAGTTACCTGAAAGAGCTCTTTGTTCAGCCATTGAAAAAAGTTTGTTAATTCTTATGTTTGAAATTGTTTTTTGAATTTTTTTATCTCGTATGTTTCTTTTTGTCATAATAAGACCAGTAGAAAACTAATAAGTAAAAAAAGGAAGGGATATTTTATGTTTTTGTAATTCTATAACTATTTTACAACGGTTACCGTGATAGTTGCATAAGCATATCCTGCTGAATCTACGATGATAATGTTTTCTCTACATGTTACTACGACATTTGCTGAGTCTAAAGAAACTGATTGATCGGGGACATAGTTTAAGTATATAGCTTCACTGTTCCCTATTGTAACAAAGAAATCGTATTCATCTGACAAATCAAAAATATCTTTTAAATCTTGATAAGGCAGTTCTGATAGTTCGTATATTTTATCCATACTCAACAGAGCAGTATAATCATTTTCAGTAACACTAGTTTGTCTCGAAAAGCTAATTTCTTCTTCATTTCCTACCAATATATAGGTTCGAACAGCATTATGTGCAATAACAATATTGTCTCCAAAGATTACCAAATATGTGTGATATTTTTCTGTTTCAAAATTATAGGTAGGGACCTTTTTATAGATTTTTTTCAAGGAGTCAATCTTGCCTTTGAGTAATGCTTCTCCAATTTTTAATTTACCTGCAGATATCCATTGTCCGTTTATGTACAATGGATGATCTGGAGTTATTCCTAGGTCATTGTTGAGAACTAAATAATAATTACTTCTCATTTTCTCTGGAGGGTCATGAAAGATTTGAACTACTCGGTCCTTAGTAAAAATGTGGGTTTTTTCATCATATGATTTAACAATGTCTCCGATTTGAATATCTTCAATATTTTTTTGTGAACCATCTGCCATTTCTATTTTAGTACCCGCAAGAAAACATTGCAGCTCTTTCCCTCCATCTTCAATTTCACCAGGGACAACAACATTTACAAAAAAGGGCTCAGACCAGTCTTCACTTCTAACACCCTGCCTGTCCTCAGCAATTGCCCTTACCTCATACTCTCCAAGTGAACTCCAAAGGTGAGATGTCAAATAATCTTCGCCTTCTGGTAATCGATAGCTTGTCCATTCATCGACAATTATGTCACCATCCCAGTCCCAACCAATTCTCACCGTTTCACCTTCAGGTGGAAGATCATCCACAGTGGATGTAATGAAATCAGCCAGCTCATCTTCTTCTATTTCCTGAGGGCCATCAGGTTTACTTGGACTTTCTGGTGGATTATTTTCTGGAGGCTCACCCTCCTCAACCAGAACCTCAAGTATCTCTGACCAATCCCCAAAGGCACTATGATTATCATCCTGAGGTATAGCCGTTACTCTATAAACACCTCCAGGTTGAGTCTCACTTGATTCACTCCAAACATGAGTTGCAGCCATAGGATTAAAGTTAGAATAAATAGTAAATTCATCAACAATTTTGTCGCCATCCCAGTCCCAACCAATTCTTACATTATCACCATCTGGATCTCCAGCTACAACAGAATACTCACATATAGTAACACCGATTATGATTTCAGAAGTAGGTCCTGTTGGACCAGCAAATATGATTGGCGCCAAATTTCCTTCGACAGTAATTACTTTAGGATCTGACCATTGGCCGTTCCAAGCATCATGTTCATCTTTTGCTCTAACTCTGATCTCATAAGTGTCTGCACTATTCCAGATATGACTTGCTTCTACATCATATCCAGATCTATTTGGGCCAAGCCAATCGCTTATCTCACCATCCCCCCAATCCCACATATAATAAACATCATCGCCCTCTGGATCGGTAGTGCTTGTTTCAAAAGAATATTCTTCCCCGGTTACATAGTCTATAGGATAAACTTGTTCAGTACAACTTGGAATAGTTGGCGTCTCTGGCGGCTCGTTAGGTGGGGGAATAGTTGCTGTGAAGCTCCATTTATCTGAAGTAGAATTACCAAAAGGTTTTGAATCATTAACTGTAACATACCACTTGTAATCTCCTGGTGATAATCCCACCCAAGTAAAAGAAGCACGACCATGGTTGTTAACACCAAAATCTTCTCCAATAAGTTCTCCAGACTCTGCATAAAAAGAAACATTCAGTTCTTGGTCTTCTTCCTCATCTGCATCATGAACAGCAACACTTAACTCAATACTGTTGAGTGGACCTAACAGTACATTATCGCCATTCCCAGGGATTGGGTTATCCGCATATGGCGGTGAATTAAGAATAGTGATATCAGTTATCGACTCAGTCGGAGGAACGGGCACTGATGTTTCAGGCTCTATTACAAGACCAACTTCAGATTCTGAAGTTAATAATATACTCATTATCTCTGTAGCCTTTACATTTGCATCAGCATAATACTGTGCAGATGCTTGTTCCACTGGAGGAGCCATCGAAGCAGTCACAACAACGAGAGTTGAAATTAATGCCATACTCGCTATTGTAAATTCAAGGGGCGAAACAACCCCATAATTATTTTTGAATGATTTTCTCATTTCCCTCTTCCCCTCACTCCTCCAATTTTTATATTTGAATCTATGTACATTATACTTTCTCACTTTTAATATATAAATATATCGTGTCAAAATGACATTTATTAGTAAATATCGTAACTTATCACCTCAGAAACAAATTCATTACCATTACCAAACTTTAAAAAGCATATTATTCCATCTGGTTCATCATTAGTATATGTTAGTCCTTTATATTCAGCATCAAAGTAATTACCGCTCAACGATTCAATAAAAAAAACAAATATATCTCTGGTATCATTAAAATAGGTAAAAATCAGAGTGTCTCCAAAACTTAATTTACCACTGAGCCTATCTTTAAGTGCCGCTCCAAATTCCTTTCTAACATTATCATAATCAGATTTTATAAAAGATGTTTTATCAATAGAAATATCAACATTTGCTAAGCTTACGGTTATAGATGCAAGCGTAATAATTGCAACACTCAAAAAAATACCAGCCAGTAATAGTAGTTGGGCATCATCCTTTGCATAATTTCTGCATCTTTTATTTGAAGTGTGTTTATTTTTGTAAATTTTTTTAGAGAGATTTTTTTTGGAACCTAAAGGTAGAATATTTTTTTTCATAAAATCACCTTAAAGTTAAAAACATGGTCAACACTACCTTATAAATATTACCATCAATTACAATGATTCTAGAGGATCTTGCTTCTTTTCCAACTTTAACTAGTGCTTCTTTTAGTATCGTAGTATGATCATTTATTGAGTTTTCTGGATGTTTACTAAACTCTGATATATCAACTAGAGAAATCTCATACATAGTTCCATATGGAAGACTTCTATTAACATAATCTTTAAACTCATCCTTATAGTCAATTGTTGAATACCTAGCCAATAAACTTGGATATTGTTCAAGATTATCTGGCACTCCTTCAAGGCTTGTTAGAATTCCATTACCTAAAATTTCAAGTTCGTTTTCTTCAGTTTTTGTTATATTAGGTGAAAATTCGAAAGTTCTGACAAAATAAAGTGACATAAGTAACATACCAGCTACAACAATGACTTCAAGAACATGTATTTGAGCTGAGTTATTCATCATTTACCTCCTAAAATATTAATAATTCTTTCCCCACGTTGAATAGTCAAATCACCCACAGCCCAATAGTAATCACTAGCAGCATCGGCATCATCAAAGACAAGTTCAATTTGATAATTCCCATCAATAAAGTTGGGGAATATATCATAAAAAAACATTTTTTTATAAGAGTTATCACAACTAGGGGCATCGTGCGAATTACCATTTATTGCAATGGTCATATTTTCAACCATTTTCTGTGGATCGCCTACAGTAAAAACCAAGCTGTGAACCTCGTTTGTTAAATTCGTAATTGTGAATGTAGCAGCGGCATTTGTTGAGTTGCAAACAAAATCATAGCTATTACTTCCGACATCATGCTCCATTGATTTTATATTGCTAGGAATGTTCCATTCATAATCTTGAGAATCAGTTCCACATACATATGTAATAGGGATTGATTCTTCTGGACTAGCAACGCCCTCTGAAACATTGGCTTCAAATTTGCGTACAAATATCCAATCATAGTACGCAGTAGTATCACTCTCGGTTGTACAAAGACCAAAATGACTATCAACAGCATTACTAGTTGAATAGCTTAATGCACCATCAACTGTATAGTTTTCATAAAAATAACGGCAAACAACAATGTCACTTTTATTTATAATATAGACAAGTCTATTCCATCCTTGACTAACAGGCAATTCTGAAGAATTTTTAGGTGTACTTGGATAGTCTTCTATTATCGAAAGGTTTTTATTTCCCGTTGTAAAGTTTCCTGATGCAAAAAGATATGCATGACTATAAGGTACTCCACCATCTTCATCGTTTCTTGCAAACATGCTTGCTTCTCTTTTATCCCCAACTGTTTTTGCTTTAGCTTCGATAACACATGGAGATGAGCCGATTTTTATTGTGGAGTTTATAGCAGATCCGTTTTTTATAACTATTTCACCATCATCAATAAAAATATCATCAGGGTCACCAGGAATATATGTTTCCCATTCAGCTAGAGATGCTGAAAAGTCGTCGAAGAAATCAAATGTAGCTTCACCATTACCCATAGGTGACGCAGAACGTTTGCTATGATACATATAAATTATTTCCGCAGGATATGAAAGAGATGTAATATTCACCCATATTCTCGATGTATGTGTATCTCTAGGATACCATCGTTCTATCCAGTAATTTAACATAAAACCTGTTTTGTTAATAAATCTTAAATCAGATCCGTTACTATTAGCCGATGAATAATCAAAATTAGTATCATCTAATTGAATTAGAACCGAATAATTTTGTAAGGTTTTTCCAACTGGATTTGTTATTATAATAGGAGTTCTATTCGTCCAGTCCTTAAGGCTACCCAGCCATTTATTATTATTTGATGAATTTGTTACTCTTGTATACCCTGTGCTCCCTTTTGAAGTATTTGAACCAAAATCAAATTTATGCACATAGTCATAACCATCACAAGAAATATTTATCGAACCATAGGATGAAGATATTTTACTAGATATATATAGAGACTGTTTCTCTGTGGCGTTATAAATTGTACTTTTTTCATTGATTTTCCCATCATATGATTTAACATATACTCCACTCTTGTCAATTTGAATATAGTACGAAAAACGATCTACTAGCTTAGCTGGAATCTCGAGTGCTGCCAAATGATCTGCATTTGGGTAATCTTCTTTAAAATCACATACATTTGATATTGCACTTGCAACCTGATTTGCAATATTTTCAGCATATATCTCAGCTGCATCTCCTGCTTTCTCATCGATGAGAGTGTTAGTTGTTACTATAGTGACAACAATTATAACCGTTGTTAAAGAAAGTGTTAACATATAACCTATTAAATGAGAGACCCCTGAATTACTTTTTAAGAAACTCATCTCAACCCCTCAATATTTACCTCGATGAACGAACTATCTAGAACAAAACGCTTACCATTTTCTGTATAATATATTGTATTTGGTCTATCTACTATTCTTTCAAAGTCATATGATGTAGTGAAATAATTTATCCATAGCTCTGTGGCTTCTTCGAATGGATCATAAATCTGCATTTTGAAATTATATATTTTAGAATATTGAGATTCTTTTTCTGTAACTCTTGGCTCTCTGCTATAGCTATTTTTCATATTGAGTCCGATTTCGTATACTCCAGAACCACCAACACCTTTTACATAGGATTCACCTATCTGCATTATTCTAAATCCAATAGCTTCATCCTCCTCGAAAAAAGATGGATGGCTTTTTATACCATTATTTATAGGGCCAAATGTCAATATGCCACCGTTTTGAAAAATTGTTATTTGAGAACCAATATCATTTCGAGATTCATAGGTTATAGAACCAAGGTCAAATACCCAAATTCTCCCAAAAGGTATATCTGTCCAAGAACCACCCCCAAACAAATCTATCCTTAATGTACCATTCAGTGGCTTTGTAGCCTCTATTGTCCAAATAGGATTAGCGCCATTTTTAATTGGAGATTCACTATAATATCTATCTTCTGGCAAATAATCGCCTATTCCAACAGATATTTCAGTTATATTATCCCCTTCATATATATTTCCATTGGTATCTTTTACTTGTAAGGTTATTGTATAGGTACCTGGTCTTGCATAAGTATGTGAAACATCATAATCTGTATTGTTGTCCACTAAAGGTGATTCTTTAAACTCTCCGTCTCCCCAAAAAATTTTATAACTAATTTGATCATCATCGTTGTCTGTTGCAAGCGCATTATAATTTTCACTAACACCTGATCTAATTGGCGGAGTAGGTAAATTTAGTAATGGAGCATTTGGTGGAACATTATCCGTAAAATTTAATCTATATCCAAAATCGTAATCAGAGATTGAAGTCCATTTATCTCCATTATTAACAGTAACATTTGCATCATAATAACTAGAATTATAAGGGGAATCTTTACTAAGACACCATTTGTAATAATTATAACTTCCACCACCAAAGCTACCTCCAGAAGTATTTATACCAATATGATAAGTTTTACTGCCCTCTAATTGTATATCTGGATCAATATCCCATTCTATCCACTCAAAAGAAGAGGATATTTCATCTTTAGATATAACGCTAGAAGCATAGGAGTCATTAACATCAGGTAAGTTGTTCCCAGTGGAATTGTATATAGAAACATTTAAATCGCTGGTGACCACACCTCGTTCTGCAACATATATCTTTATTTTGTCTAGTTTCCAGTTGTCTACTGGTGGAGTAAATGATTGTGCACACCAATGATCCTGATATATCTTTCTATAGGGTGATGTTTCAAAAGCATATTGTTGTGTTGTTTTTCCAGGGTCAAGCCAATAAATTTGTACTCTGTTTAGAGTTAGATCTCCTTCTATTGTAAAGGTTTCATTCTCATCATCCAAACCTGATACATTGAAATCAAAAGAATCGCCATCGTCAAATGCATATATTAGGATAAGTTTTTTACCTTTAGAGTCAATATTTAGAGACGCCTGCTCATTAGAACTTACAATATTGCTAAATCCTTTGGATCCATATCCATCAACGATTAAACCACTCATAGTGTCGTACATAACATCAAATCCAGCAAACACAGCCTGAGTTTCACCTCTTATCTCTTTTTCCTCAATATAAGGGATACCCCAGGCAAGAACCGCAGCTACAACTCCCAATACAATAGTGAGAGTCAATAATGTTGAAACAACTTCACCAACTGCGTTATTACTAATTTTCATTCCGTCCATTTATCCTTTATTCAACATAATCCATTTTTTCGATAATTTATAACTTGAAAAAACTGATTTCAATATGTTAAGAGAAGTAAAATTTTGATTAAATTCTCCTAGCATTCTTCCCACTCCTAAACCTTATATAGAGAGCAACCCAGTTTATCTAATGATATATTAATTAAAAAGCTTTTTGCTCTTGTAATTAGCTCTAACAAACTAAAATGGTGTTTTTTTTACTAGTTTGAATTCAAATAAAAAAAGTTTTTAGTTATTAAGAGCTAAATTTATTAAGAGATAAAATAAAAGAGCATCATTTTTATTTAATTGGCAGTAATAAAAAAGATATAGGAAGATGAAGTAGTTTATACTAAATCAGTTTTAATAAGAGCTGACGTAAAAATCAACTGTTTTCCACGATAATTATCATAGACTAAAAAATCAGAAAACTGCCCGGTTTGAGAATCAAACTTAAAATTCTTAGTTAAATATTCATGCCATGTAATACTATACTCCCCTGAAAATTTGACTTTAAAATTATACACATTATATCCCTGTTGTTCTCTAGTGAAAGTATCCTGATTTTCAAAGGAAAGTCCATATGTACCAGCACCACTTCCAGCAATAATATTATCTGCTCTAATCATAGTAATAGTAAATCCAAGAATATCTCCGTTCTCATAGATATTTGAAAAGCTATCTACGTATGCGCCACCTGGTAAAACTGACATCACACCACCACTCTGAAGACAGGTCTTAAACTCTCCAGATGCTGAAGGGATTCTATGAACAATAGAACCAAGGTCAAACACATAAATAACACCAAATGGAGCCTCACCTCTAGCGGGATCATCTGCAGATGGATAGCTATCATTAAACAAATGGATACAAACTGCACCAACTAAATTATTACCAGCATCGATAGGGTCTCCAGGATCAGAAATTCTTATGGATGTTGAATTGTCTGGTGGAACAACATACTGATAATAAACCTTTATTGCTATTGGAGCCGCCCAGTCGCTAGCTGAACCATTTGTGGTAGGATCACCATCTTCATCTGCATTATCATCATTTATTGCTTGAACAGTAATTTCATAAACACCAGATACATCCCAATTATGAGAAGGAAGCAATTGTCCAGATTCATTAACTGTTTGATTTGCTTTGTATGGACCCCACCAAGTCCTACTTTCAATACCATCTCCCCAATCAAAATAATAGTAAATATCATCTCCCTCTCTATCGGTACTACCAACATTGAACTCGTAAGAAATATCATTGTATAACTTTGAAGGATTGAAAATAACTTCAATATTAGAGGGAGTAGTGGGAGGACCACCTGGAAAAACATACTTTGTTAAATAACCATAACGACCAGCTGTTTCCTCAACACGAAGCTTAACCTCATAGGATTCATCACTACCATGATCATAACTAACATTAACACCAGAAGCATCCCAGCTTCCATCATTTTCAAAATCCCATGAATAACTTGTTATTGGACCCTCGACACCATACGAACAACTACCATTAAAATACATAAGTGTACCAGAAAATCCACCATCAGCATCCCAGTAATCAAAGCAAGCAACTGGCCCATCAATATTTTGTGTAAAATAATCATATTGACCTATTGCATCTTCCACACGAAGCCTAACCTCATATGCTTCAGTGCTTCCATGGTCATAGCTAATATTAATACCATCGGTATCAAAAGTTCCATCATTTTCAATATCCCATAAATACTCCACTATTCCAACATCATCAGATGAACAAGTTGCATCAAAATAATATAGATTACCTCCCCCACCATCAGCATCCCAGTATTCGAAACAAGCTGTTGGAGGGGTATCGCCAGGAGGGGTAATACCAAAGTCACTGTCATATTGTGTACTCCATCGCCCCAAACTCTTACTAGGAAAAAACACCTGTTCATAAACATAGGTCCATGCTCTAATATAATAGGTTGTATCAGGGTTCAATCCACCCTTTGTGTAAGAAGATCCAGTACCATTGTAAAAAACCATAGCGGTAAGATCTTCTGGATGTGAAGGATAACCACTGGTCTTAGCTAAAATTTTTGTATAAACATCAGCACCATCTCCACATATTGCCTTATCCCAAGAGAGATGTAACGATGTTGAACTTTGAGGGGTTGCATCAAGAGCTTGAGGACCAGGTGGTATTGTAATGAAAAAATTAGTCCAAAAAATTTCATTAGGCCATAATTCTGTAGTACCAGCATCATTTGTGGCATCAGCCTTTACAAAATAGAAATCTCCTGAAACAAGATCCGCTATATCTGTATTAACTTGACCCGTATAGCGATTTTCAACATCAACCGAATCATGATCGCCATAACACGTATCACCATTTTTATAGTAAAAAGTAACGGTATCTCCATCGTTATGAGTAGCTAGTGTTGCATAATCCAAACCATCATCATCAAGATAAGCATTCAATGTTGCTGTGGTTTCTCCAACATTTGCTGATTCATTTAAGGTACCCTCAGGTGGAGTAACATAATGGACTATTAACTCCGGAATTTTATCGTCGAGTCTTAATGATTCAAATGAGATAACATATTTGGGCGGCAAACCTGGTTCGCTTTCCCAGGCACTTATTAACCAACCATAATTATCTCTTAGACCAGAATGTAGCTCTCTAGTACTTTGGGTCATACCAATGCCACCCTGTAAAGGAGCATCATCACCCCAAATAACCCACTCGCCAATCGAACTCGGCATAGTTGCTTCTGCAATTGTATCAAGCTGGGGATATTCAGGCCCTTGTCGTATATGCTGCCGGTATATACCACTTAAAGGCCACTGTTGGGAACCAGATGTATCCCAATATTTCCAGCTAGTATCACCATCCTCCCAGTCACAATCATTAACTTCCTGTGAAAAAACCGGTCTGCCTACAGGATCATTATATACCCATGAACAATAATAAAGTTCCAACCTTGCTTTTTCAATAAATGCATTACTGGGAATATTATCTAAAGGAAATCTAACCAGTGTACGCTTTTTATTAGTACCTATAGCAAGCTTATTACATAATTTGAGATAATTTTCAGAACATCCTGATGTACTAGATACGTCAGCTTTATCAATATAACAATCTTGATCTGGATATAAAGTTAGTCCATCTCCAATCTGTTCTGGCTCACCTCCAACTCCGGCTCCAAGTGGACTAAGCCAGGTTGGGGAACAAGACATCCTATTTACAACAACAGAGCTAGAAACAACAAACTTTTCAACATCTGAACGAACTAAGAAACCATCAGCAAAATAAGCATTACCAGATTCTATCAACAAATCAAAACTAAGCTCCTTCGAAAACCTCTTTTCTACAGAAAACAAAGAAATCTTACGACCAGCAACATCAAATAAAACATCACCAACACTAAGCTTTCCAGCCTCAACCCACTCGTTATTAACAAATAGTATATGATTAGGAGTAACCCTTAACTCATCATTAATAACAACATAATAATCAGTCATGCGATCTTTACTATAAGACAACAGTTTTTTCACACGAGAATCAACAAAACTACCAGAAACATCATCATACGACCTAACAACATCCCCCGCGTCAATATCCTCAATGTTCTTCAAGGATCCATCTGCCATAGTTATTTTAGTACCCGCAAGAAAACACGTACCCTCAAGCCAATAAATAGTTACATTATCAACATTAGGTCCATCAATAGAAAAAAGAGAGTCATCATCTTCCAATCCACTAACATTAAAATTCCAATCTTCATCTTCGTTATTAGAATATAATGCTATTAATCGCTCACCCGTCGAATCAATCTCAATTGATCCATCATTAATAACAATATCACTAGTAGAACTAGAACCATTCCCACCTGCAATTAAACTATTAAGAACTTCTACAATAGAATTATATTGACTAATAGTAGCTCTAGTCTGATATTTACTTTCTTCACCTTTAATGTAATCCGGACCCCACAAAAGAACTGCACCAGTTGCTGAGAAAAAAATCATTAATACTAACATAAGGGACATGGCAGAGCTTACAGCATCATTTTTTAAAAGTCTGTTTAATTTATGTCTAATGTTATGTACTTTTTTCTTCAGTATACCCCTCCATATATTACTATGTAGAGTGCAATCCGATAGTCTTAATATAATTGGGATATAAAAGCTTTTTATAATAGAGTTCTTACTAAATATTGTACAATTTACATTACCAACCATCAAATTTTATCTCTCCAAATACACCTTTAGCATGACATACTATGCCATTACAAGATATATTCTGTTTGAACTTATATTTAAATATTTTGTGTAAAAAAGGCAAAAAACCCAAATTTTTATTTTTTTAGATTATCTCTTATAGAGGGCAACTGAAAAAATATTATTTATCGAGTAAAGCAGCTAATTCGTAAAAAGATAAAAGCCTACATCATTTTTGTTTTGTAATAAATAAAAAAAGAATAGAGAGAAACCCTGAGAGAATAAGTAATTTATTGTAAATCTGCTTTAATTAGCGCTGTTGAAAAAATCAACTGTTTTCCGCCATAATCATCATAAACTAGAAAATCAGAAAACTGTCCAGATTGAGAATCAAACTTAAAATTCCTTGTTAAATATTCATGCCACGTAATACTATACTCACCTAAAATCTTGACTTTTAAATTATATACATTGGATTCTTGTTGTTCCCTTGTAAATGTATCCTGATTTTCAAAGGTAAGTCCATATGTACCAGCACCACTTCCAGCAATAATATTATCTGCTCTAATCATAGTAACGGTAAATCCAAGAATATCTCCGTTCTCATAAATATTTGAATAACTATCTATGTGTGCGCCACCTGGTAAAACTGACATCACACCACCACTCTGAAGTAACGTCTTATGCTCCCCAGATGCTGAAGGGATTCTATGAACAATAGAACCAAGATCAAACAAATAAATAACACCAAATGGAATCTTGCCCTTATCAACAGAATTTGCTAACGGTGGGTAACTATCATTAAACAGATGGATACAAACCGCACCAACTAAATCCTGATATGCTGTAAAGGTATTGCTCTCTGGTGAATCTGGAGATACTTTTTCAGGTTCTTCCCTTATATCCGGTGGAACAACATATTTATAAAGAACTCTTAGTGCTTGTGGATCTGACCACTCGGTTTCGAAGCTAGTTGCGTCTTTTTTTGCTTTTACGCTAACTTCATAAACTCCTTTTTCACTCCACGCATGATCTGCTTCAACTGTATCTCCTGTGTTATATGGACCATTCCAATCAGTTACTCCATTTTCATCTCCAAAGTCAAACTTATAAGAGACACCATCTTCTGTTGCAGTTAATCCAAAGATATATGTTGTTTCATTATAATAAATTGAAAAAGGAAGATCAAGCGTATTTGGTTTACCCAGTACACCTGTCACATTTACCCGGCATTTATCTGACCAAGCACCTTCACCACCTCCAGATGGAGCACGAGCTTGAGCACTAACGTTATATATACCAGATGATGGCCATGAATGACTCTCAAAAAAAGTACCAGGATCACTAAGAACGCTCCAATCTGTGATATCGCTCGTACCGTCAACATCCCAATTAATCCTGTATTGAATTTGGTCATTTTCTGGATCAGTTACTAATAGTTGAAATTCTCCACTTTCGCCAATACTTAAATTACCTTCAAACTTTGGTGTAAGCACTACAGATGGTGGAATACTAACTGAAGGGTTGACAGTCACATTTAAAGCATTTGACCAACTACTAAATGGTGGAGTATCAGAATCTTTTGCTTGGACTCTTACTTCGTATACACCTGGTGAGAACCATGAGTGAGACACACTAACAGGTGTCCCTGAAGGAACCCAAGATGACCAGCTACTAGACTCATCAACAACTCCTGAGGCATTCCAGTTAAACCGATATGAAATTTTATCACCCTCAGGGTCAGTTGCAACTGTTTCATACATATGTGGAACGCCAACATCTACTGGTGTATCACCAGCAGGAGTACTCGGTGTATCTGGAGGACTATTCGATGATGTACATATTATACACTGATCTGGAACATTGTTTCGCTGCCAAAGCCCATCTTCAGTGACATTAGTATAAGCACTAAAATAATAACAAGTATCTTCGTCTAAATCATAAAATGTATGGTACTCCTGCATTCCTTTCCAAGCTTTAACAAGCGGATTTGTTAAGTCTTCATCATAAGTAGGATATGAACCTTCTTTACACAATACTTTTGTGTAAACATCCTGACCAGTACCTTCAACTGCACCTTCGTCCCAAACAACCTTTATTTTATTTGGTCCTGATCCTGTAGAAGCTTCTTCGAGATATGTAGGAGAAGGTGGTATAGTAATGAATTCTACTATACTTCCATAACCATTACTATACGCACTGTTTTCTGCATAAGCTTTATATTCTACAAGATCTCCAGAGTTCAAATTGCTAATGGAAACGCTGATAAGAGCTGAGTCACTATAATCATAACGGCTTGTTGATTTTGATGTTGTATACGAAAGTGAACCATATCCCCATTTAAAATAACAATCGGTTGCCTCACCACCATCATAAGTTAGTTTACCCTCAAGTGTGGCTGAGTCGGTTCCGATACCTGTTGGATTCCATGTTTCAATAGTTGGTGGAGCAATAAAACTAACAATCATGAATGGTGATTCATATTCTCTAGAGCGATATTTAACAGTGTGTTGTAATGTTCCAATATCTTCATCTACATCTTTTATATACCAACCATGAAAATCTTCATAATGTCCTAGTTGAATACCTACCGGATTACTACCCCAACTATAACCTACGAACTCTTGTATACTACTTGTAACATCCCATTCCTTCCAACCAAAGCCTGTTTTACTGATTGATACACTATATAATACACCTGGATCTGATTCCCTGAAATTAAATTCTTGATTATCCCAATCTGCACCGGCTGGAGGTAATTCGTTCCATGAATTTGCACATTCATAAACATCGTGTTGACGTGGCCATCCTATTCCAACACCATCCCATGAGTAATAAAGGAGGTTTAAATCAGCATCAATAATATAGGAAAATTCTGGAATGTCTGATTCATCAAAATCAGTTTTAACAAGTGCACGATTTAGATAACTTATAACAGGGTGCATTGGATCTACGTATAATTTTGGCTCCTCGCCATAATTAATATCTGGAGAATATTTAGATATATATGTATCTTTAGTTGCAGTGGAATTCAATTCTATTGGATAATCATGCCATGAACTAAGTGGTGGTACTGATTCTTCTCCAAGTGGATCTAGCTGTACTGGGGCACAAGACATCATACTTACGCCAACAGAACTAGAAACAACGATCTTTTCAACATCTGAACGTACTAAGAAGCCATCAGCAAAATAAGTATTACCTGATTCCAACAGCAAATCAAAACTAAGTTCCTTTAAAAACCTCTTTTCTATAGAAAACAAAGAGATCTTACGACCAGCAACATCAAATAAAACATCACCAACACTAAGCTTTCCAGCTTCAACCCACTTGTTATTAACAAATAGTATATGATTTGGAGTAACCCTTAACTCATCATTAATAACAACATAATAATCAGTCATACGATCTTTACTATAAGACAACAGTTTTTTCACGCGAGAATCAACAAAACTACCAGAAACATCATCATACGACCTAACAACATCCCCTGCTTCAATATCCTCAATGTTCTTCAAGGACCCATCTGTCATAGTTATTTTAGTTCCCGCAAGAAAACACGTATCCTCAAGCCAATAAATAGTTACATTATTAACATTTTGACCATTAGTCATAATAATTTCGAGTAAATTTTTATTATTATCATCGAGTGATGCATTAAAATCCCAGTTTTGATTAAAAGAATATGCAATTATTATCTTTTCACCCTTTGAGTCAATCTCAATTGATCCATCATTAATAACAATATCACTAGTAGAACTAGAACCATTCCCACCTGCAATTAAACTATTAAGAACTTCTACAATAGAATTATATTGACTAACAGTGGCTCTAGTCTGATATTTACTTTCTTCACTTTCAATGTACTGTGGCCCCCATAAAAGAACAGCACCAGTTGCTGAGAAAAAAATCATTAACACTAACATAAGGGATATAGTAGAACTCATTGCGTCATTTTTTAATAGTCTTGATAAACTGTGTTTAATGGTATTAAGTTTATTTTTCATTGTTATATTCATCTCTCCTTTCCTTACTTCGGCATAATAAATTATGCCATATACGTTATACTTTGTAAATACTAATATATAAACATTTCGTGTAAAAATGTCAAATCAATAAATTTTTCTATTGCATTAAATATTATCATTTTATAGGGAAACATTTTGTTAATGCCTATATTTATATGTTTCTTGTTAAAATGTCAAATCATCAATCTTTTAATTTATTGTAGATATTAGAGATATATAAGAAAATGATTCAAACAATATTTTTTATAAATTAAACCTATGATACATTATTTATCTAATTCATCGTTTTTAACAATCTTTTTCCATATAATAGAAATTATCAATGATGATATTATACTCACTAAAATAATTCCTATCGCTGCAAATACATTCTTTAATAAATCCGGATTTATTAACAAAACAATTCCAAAAGAAAACATCATTATACCAGAAACCAATTTTAGAATCCTACCTTGATACTCGCTAATTTTCCTTCGACCAAGAGTTACAACAAATATCAAAACAATAACAATTAATGGTATCACATAGACAATATTATATATTAGTATATATAGATAAGATTGCATTAGAGGGACATTGTGAATAATTAAAGAATTTGTAAAAACAACTGGTAATCCCAATGTACAAGCTAATTCATAGGTATTTGCAAATATTGCTAATGCAATTGTTCCAAGAATCATTGTTGGCAAATGTGTAATTTTAACCACACCACGCATTCGTTTGAATAATTTTTTCTTTTTACTTTTAGATATACTCAAAGAAAAACCTTGTTTAAAGAAGAAAAAATCTTTAATATTAATACTACCAAGAATCAAAGCAACTAGACCCGCTACCAATGTAACAATAAAAGGTTGTTCTAGTTTAGTGAAAGTTGTTAACAACAAAACCATAAGTAAAAAATAAATAAAACCAGAAAAAAAGATAAAAATTCCTCCAATTATAAGCATTCGCTTTCTAGATTTTGCATATAAAAGAAGGTTTAATAAAAATAATAAAATGAAAAATGAGCAAGGATTCACACTATCAAGAGCACCCAAAACAATTGTTAGAACCGGTAAAGACAGCTCCGAGAGATTAAAACAAAATAAACCAAAAGGTGTATCTATACAAATACTATCCCGATCAGGTTCAGGGGGCACCTCTGAATAATTCCCGGCCAGATGATAATCTATTGCATCTTGAAGATTTTTTTCAGTTGTATTATCATAAACAAACCAAAATAAGGCTTTATTATTTGTTTGATTTTTAACAACTGTGCCAGGAGTGGCTGTAAAACCATATGAATAAAATAGTTCTCTATTTGCATTATTTTTTATTGAGAATCGATAAACAGTTAGATTATTTTCATATTGTTCTTCAATTAGATCAATTATTGGGGCGGTCTCTTCACAATTACCACATCCTTCATTATAGAAAAATTCAAGGGCAATATCAGTATCTTCTGCAATAACAGACTGCGTAAAGTTAAAAAACAAAAAAGATAGCGAAATAGCAATAAAAAAGCAACGCAAATATCTATTCATCAAAGCAAACATCCTTGCATAACGATTGTTAAGTTTTTTTCGTCTGATATATTACTTGATGTATAAATCTTTATTCATTAATCATTAGTTATTAGAATAAAAAAGTTAAATACAACTCATTATGGTTTAGTCTTTTTATATTCCAGTGATAAGTAGCTTGAATATTAGCCATGCTACCAGCATCATAATAAAAGTATGTTTCACACCTGAGACAACATTTCCTTCTTCAAAAACCCCTGTCACTAATCCCATACCCGCACTCTGGATAAGAGCCGCGTAAAAAAACACCTCAGTTATAGCATATTGTGTAATTCCTCCAGCACCACCCACTCCAGCAGTACTATAAGCCTGCGCAGCTTCCGCAGCACCCTCCCCGAGCATACTAGGAAGAAGACTTTTACATAATACAATAATAATTAGTAAAAAAACACCCATACCAACGTATATTACAGCCACATAAGACATCATACCCGCTCTTCTTTCAGAGTCAATTAATTTTATTTCCCTTGCATCCTTTGAAGCAGCGTCTAATACATCGGCTACATTCCCACCACTTCTACTAGCTTCAATAATCAAAGAAATAGTTCTCCTAATAAGCTTGGTATTAACTCTTTTTGCAAAAGCACTTAAAGCATTGTCAACGCTACTACCCCAAGAAATTTGTCTAGCTATTTTTTGTATCTCTGGCGTCAAAACACCATAATTTCCTCTAGAAGAATACATAATGGCCTTGGTAAAAGTCATTCCAGCGCGTCTTGATTCAGCTAAATCTCTAACAAAATCAGGAAATCGATTATCAATCTTACGCACTCTGTGTAAACGCAAGAATTCATATATACCAAAAACACCTGTAAGAATAAAAACTGCTATAAGAATAAAATCAACAGAAGTGCCAATAATAATATATCCATCACCTGAAGGAATGTACATTGGTTTAATAATTCCTATAGAAGCCAATAAGCCAAAGATAATAAATATAAACGCGGGTATTGCTGCAGCCAAATACACAATAAATCTTGTTAATTGTCCGGTAAAGGTTAGCCGTTTTATCAGCCCCTGTTTATTAACAACATCTGATTCTGCATCCATAATTCATCACACCTTTGCAGACATTGATGAAAGAACCACTGAAAATCCAATATGTATTAGCGGTATTATAAAACCAACAAAGACATACATAAACATCAACTGGTCTGTACCAGCTTTTGAAATTATCATCAAAAGAGGTATAATTATTATTATCAAAAGCACACCCGCAACTGCTGCGGTAACATACGCTTCTGCCATAATACCTAAACTCTCAATAAGCTGCCTTTGTGCCACTCGATTCTCACGCGTATACTGATCAGCTTTTGCCATAAAATAAGGTTTAAGAGCACCACCAGATTGAACAGTAACAACAGCACCTTGTAAAAATTCTTTAAACTTTTCCGAAGGAGTTCTATTAATATTCGCCTTCATAGCTGAGATTATGTCTCTGCCAAGAAGATTTACATCACGATATATCCACAGTGCTTCCTCTCTAATTTCTCCATAGATTCTCTGTTTAGAAAGACTCTTAAAAATCTCTGATGGAGTGATACCTGCAGAGGCCATAGCTGATATAAAATTCAAGGCATAAGGTAAATGCAAATCAATCTTTTTAGCACGTGCCTTTGCTTTACTAGCCGGCATAATCTTAAAATATAAATAAGTAAAAAAGGTAGACAAAAGCGGAATGGTTACAAGTGCAAATATTAACCATATACTAGGGGACAAAAAAAGAATTAAACTAAAATAAATAATTGTTGAGACGATAGCGGCTAAGATTGTATTAACCCATAGACAAGAGACGTAAGCCCCTGGACGTATTGTAATATGAGCACTCTCAAGGGAATACTTCATTTTTTCTGTGATTACGCTCTCAGCAGTCCGTCCAAACCATCTATAACACATTTTTTGATAGTTATTAAGTGACACCCCTATCACCTCCTTCATCTGAAGCTTGAGATAATTCTACACTAATATTATCGTTTAACTCTTTAATAATCTTTTTAGCCGTTTTTCTTTTAATTCCCTTAATTTTTATCAATTCTTTCTGAGATACATTATTTAAATTATCTACAGATGTAAATCCATTATCATAAAGCAAAACAGCTGTTTCATTATCTATGCTTTCCATATCCTTAAAAGCATTTATTTTATCATCCAATTCAACATCTGATTCAGGTTTATCTCCTTCTTGTTTTTCTTCTGACTGAATTACAGGGGTTTCTTGTAGTTCTTTTTGATCTACGCTAATGTTATTACCCAACTCTGGTGATTCTTCAACAAATTTCTCTGTTTTTTTCTTTTTAGACTCACTTCCTTTTTTATCTTTATTCTTATCTTTCTTTTTTTTCGGCTCAGGATGCCTCATCTTTTTTAGGAAGTCATCAGGGTTCTCAGAATATCTAGATACTGCTTTGGCAACCTCCTGATATGTTCTAATATCATTATCCCGCATCCATTCTAATATCTCTGTCCTATTTCTGATTTCTTTAGTAATCTCCTCTTTTGTTAAATCCCAACTAGCTCTTATGCCCTCTAAAATATAGCTTTTACCTGTGTAAATAAACTTATCCTCTATCGGATCCCAACGGAAAACCTCATTTGTCAGAATTTCCTTAGTTGTAGGATCAATATCAATAATTTCAATAATCTGCTTACATCTTCTCACACGTTTTCCCTTAACACGTGTTGTAATATGAATAGAAACAATATCTAAAGACTGCAACATAACCCTAGGTATCTCAATGGGTTTACCTTCAAGCCTATGTATTAGAGATTTCGCAGAGTCAGCGTGAACAGTGGAATATGTCGCATGACCTGTAGCCATAGCCTGAAACAGGACATACGCTTCTTTACCACGTATTTCACCAACAATTATGTATTCAGGTCTCTGACGAAGCGCAGCCTTCATAAGATCATACATATCAATCTCACCAACCATTTTATTTGCTACAACCTCACCGAAACCTGAACGTGAAACTCCTGGAATCCAATTCGGATGTGGAAGATTAATTTCCCTTGTTTCCTCAATGGAAACTATCTTGGCTTCACGAGGAATAAAAAGTGACAAGGCATTTAATATTGTAGTTTTTCCAGAGGCGGTCCCACCAGCAATCAACGCGTTCACTCTGTTTTCAACAGCAAGCCACATATAAGCCAAGATTTCAGAAGATACCGTGTTAAGAGCTACCAGATCTGGAGGAGTAAATGGATCTGCACGGAATTTTCTAATTGTAAATGTCGAACCTTTCGTCGTTATTTCATTACTCAATGTCATCTGAATTCTAGAGCCATCTGGCATAGTAGCATCAAGCATAGGCTCAGCTATACTGATATGTTTACCACATTTCTGAGCAAGTCGGATAACAAAATAAGAAAGATCCTCTTCATCTTTGAATTCAACATTACTTCTAACGGAACCATATTTCCTATGATATAAAAAAATTGAAACACCAGAGCCGTCACAAGAAATATCCTCGAGATGGGGATCCCTCATCAAGGGATCTATTTTCCCAAAACCAAGAGATTCTCTCTTAATATAATACAAGATTTTCCTCTTTGAAAGATCCTCGAGCTCGATTTCATAACTGCTTATGACTTGTTCTACCTGCTCGGTTAGATAATTTTCAATTTTCTTAGAATCAAGTTCATCAAGCCGCATATTAAATGTTTTCAATAGCGTCTCCCAAACAAAATTAAGGGTCTTCTGTTCATCATCAGAAAGATACGGCTCAATCACTTTGTAATACTTCTCGAGAGTATCCATATTCTTTAAAACCTTTGCATAAGCAAATGGTTCATTCAGAGGATAAAAATCAAGTTCTTTAAACTCTGATTTAAAAATAATTGAACCTGTCCTACCACAATTGAGACAGTCTACCTTTACTTTTTGACCTGATTCACCCTCACATTGAATTTTTGTATGACACCCAGGACAAATAGCTATTTTTTTATGCATTTATTTTATAACACCTTTTCCTACCTGTTTTAACGTTTCTATAGGGTCTTCATTATACTGAGCAACTATCTTAGCAACACCTCTAAATTCTCTAATGTTGTTTACATTCATCCATTCCACAATACTTTTCCGGTTTTTGATTTCATTTGTCATTTCTTCTCGTGTTAGATCCTTCTCAGCTCTCACACGTTCTAAAATATAACTTTTACCAGAGTAGATGAATTTATCCTCTACAGGATCCCAACGAAAAACCTCATTTGTCAGAATTTCCTTAGTTGTAGGATCAATATCAATAATTTCAATAATCTGCTTACATCTTCTAGCTCTAACATTTTTAACACGAGTTATTACATGTAAACAAACAATATCTAAAGATTGTAACATAATTCTTGGAATATTAATGGGTTTACCTTCAAGCCTATGTATCAGGGATTGAGCCGAGTCAGCGTGAACAGTGGAATATGTCGCATGACCTGTAGCCATAGCCTGAAACAGGACATACGCCTCTTTACCACGTATTTCACCAACAATTATGTATTCAGGTCTCTGACGAAGCGCAGCCTTCATAAGATCATACATGTCGATTTCACCAACTACCTTATCTGCGACAACTTCCCCAAAACCAGATCTTGCAACACCAGGTATCCAATTCGGGTGTGGAAGATTAATCTCTCTTGTCTCTTCAATAGAAACAATCTTAGACTCACGGGGGATAAACAAAGATAATGCATTAAGCGTCGTAGTTTTCCCGCTTGCTGTACCACCAGCAAACAAGGTATTAATACCATTCTCAACAGCAAGCCACATATAAGCTATCATCTCAGAAGACATAGTGTTAAACTCAACTAAATCAGGTGGTGAAAAAGGATCCGACCTAAACTTTCTTATTGTAAATGTAGAACCTTTTGCAGTTATTTCATCGCTCAACGTCATCTGAATTCTTGAACCATCTGGCATAGTAGCATCAAGCATAGGCTCAGCTATACTGATATGTTTACCACATTTCTGAGCAAGTTTAAAGACAAATGAAGAAAGTTCATCCTCATCACTAAATCTGACATTACTCTTCAGAGAACCATATTTTCTATGGTAGAGAAAAACTGGAACATCAGAGCCATCACATGAAACATCCTCAATATTTGGATCCTTCATGAGTGGATCTATCTTTCCAAAACCTAGAGCGGTCTTATTCATATAATAAAATATTTTGTTTCTAGATTCGTCATCAATGTCTACATCATACTCTTGAATTACTCGATCTAACTGTTCTAGTAAATATTCATCTTCATTTTTTTCTTCCAACTCAAACGGATCAATATCTAGACTACTCAAGGTATCCTTGATAAAACCTAATATATTCTCCTCTTTTTCAGTTAACTCAATTTCGACTAGGAAATAACATTTATCAAGGCTTTCTTTCTCTCGAAGTATCTCAACATATGCAAAAGGTTCATGAAGTGGATAAAAATCAAGTTCTTCCCATTCTTTTTCTGAGAAACCAAGATCCGAAAGTTTAACAGATTTTGTTTGAAGCACTTCTTTTGGTAACTCTATGTCTCCAACTGCTTTAAGATCATTGAGTTCAATCTCGCTTTGAGCGGAAGGGGATATAGATACCTTCTTTTTTTCCTTGTCAGTTATCTGCGGACTCCATCCCTCGAATGAGGGTTCTTCTTCATTAAAAAAAACATGCTCACGATCTGAACCATCTTTTATAAATGATACGCCAACAGGATTTTCCAGGTCTGTTTTTTCTTTTTTTTCAACAGATGGTTCTTCTCCAGTAATAGACATCGATCTATCTTTCAAATGTTCTTTTGCAAGTTTTAACGCCTTAGCCTCAACTTTATCCTCCTCCACAACACCATCAACAACCCACGGAGACTCCTTTATCCTTTCATCAACCAAACCTACATCATCCTGATCAAAATCACCCCGAGGAATATTTTCAACACGAAACCCAGACCTACTCCTCAATTTATCTGACACTATCTCCTTTTGCCCTGAATCAACAACTTTACCACCAGAAGACTTTTTTATCTTAAAAAAGGATTTCTTAATTTTAAAAATACCTCTACCCGCATCCTTGGATTTTATCTTTTTATCATCCCTATCTTCAACAATAGGAACATCATCAATTTTCTTATCTAGTAACCCCGACTCATCCTTATCTTTCATATAATGTTCTTTTGCAAGTTTTAACGCCTTAGCCTCAACTTTATCCTCCTCCACAACACCATCAACAACCCCCGGAGACTCCTTTATCCTTTCATCAACCAAACCTACATCATCCTGATCAAAATCACCCCGAGGAATATTTTCAACACGAAACCCAGACCTACTCCTCAATTTATCTGACACTATCTCCTTTTGCCCTGAATCAACAACTTTACCACCAGAAGACTTTTTTATCTTAAAAAAGGATTTCTTAATTTTAAAAATACCTCTACCCGCATCCTTGGATTTTATCTTTTTATCATCCCTATCTTCAACAATAGGAACATCATCAATTTTCTTATCTAGTAACCCCGACTCATCCTTATCTTTCATATAATGTTCTTTTGCAAGTTTTAACGCCTTAGCCTCAACTTTATCCTCCTCCACAACACCATCAACAACCCACGGAGACTCCTTTATCCTTTCATCAACCAAACCTACATCATCCTGATCAAAATCACCCCGAGGAATATTTTCAACAC
>JAHWGK010000032.1 GCA_020054495.1 Thermoplasmata archaeon
TCCCATCCAAAGGATGGAATGATCTTGTTCCCTATTTACATGTCTGTGAGTCAAAAAGTGCAAAAGCCTTGTTATAATTATCTTCATTAACATTAAAACATCCTTAGTCTGAAAAAAGAACATATACCATCAAAGCGAGAGCAAAAGACACAGAGAATCTTTGGGGTCCGTGGGGTGAATTAACAGTGTCTATGCCCAGAAATAAAGCAACAACAAATTTGTTTTTCTTTCAGTATTTAGATGGTTTTCCGCTACTACAAAAAGTATTGTTATATCTTATAAAATAAGATTTTGGGTGCAAAAATGACTAAGGGTGCAAAACCAGTCTGAGCAGTTCCTGAGATTGGTTTTCCAATCTTTTTTAGAGCAACAATAAGCTAAGCGCCATGATAAACATACCCAAAATTATGCCTAAAATGGCACAATGACCGCTACCGTATTGATGCGCAACTGGTAGAAGCATGTCAACAGATATATAAACCATAATCCCGGCAACAAACGCTAAAAGAAATGCAAGAATAAAATCTGAAAGAAAGGGGAGCAATATTAAAAAACCCAATACCGCGGCAACTGGTTCTGCAACACCAGATAAGAATGAATAGAAAAAAGCTTTCTTTTTATCACCAGTAGCATAGTAAATGGGCATCGATACAGAAATCCCTTCAGGAATATTATGTATTGCAATGGCAAAGGCAATTAAGACGCCTAATTTTATGTCGCTTAGCGCTGTTCCAAAAGTGGCAAGTCCCTCAGGAAAATTATGTATTCCAACTGCAAGTGCTGTAAGCATACCAACTCTTAGTAATGCTTTATCCGGTTTTCCTTTTCTTTTTAACGTTGTTCCTTTGAATGCATGAGGATTCTCAGCTTCAGGGACTAGGACATCTATAATACCAATAGTTATGATACCTGCAAAGAATGCATAAATTCCAGTTATTTCACCGGCAGTTTCAAACGCATCAGGTAGTAGTTCAATAAAAGAAACATAGAGCATGACACCAGCAGATAGTCCTAATGAAAAACAAAGGTAGCTCATTTTTGGTTTTTTTATAAAATATGCTATTGTACTTCCAATTCCTGTAGAAAGCCCTGCGATAGTTGTTAACAATAGGGCTAGCCAAACATTGCTGGGAAGATCCATAAATCCTCCAAATTAAAAACTTAATTAAATATTTAAATATTTCTATAAACGATAATCATATAAGTAAAATTTGTCTATGTATATTATTTCTTTTATTACTTGAAAACTTCCTTGTTTATGCAGTTAGGAGGAATTTTTCCTTTTAAACCTACGATCATATTCTCTGCAGCCATGATTGCCATTTTTGTACGAGTTTCAAATGTTGCAGAAGCTGAATGAGGCTGAAGAACTACATTATCTAGTACCTTAAGATCCTCCGTAATTTCTGGTTCATGCTCATACACATCAAGTCCAGCTCCAAAAATCCATTTTTCTTTTAATGCTTTAACAAGGGCTTTTTCATCTATAATAGAGCCACGGGAAGTGTTTATGAGAATTGCTATTTTTTTCATCATTTGTAGCTCTCTTTCACCTATTAGATGATATGTTTTTTTTGTTAAAGGAACATGTAAAGAAATAAAATCAGATTCTTTGAGAAGCTTAGACAAATCAACCTTTTTAGCATTTACTTCATTTTCCAAAATCTGATTTGTATGATTGGAAACATATAAGACATTCATATCAAAACCTTTGCTTTTAAGGGCAAATGCTGTACCAATTCTTCCGGCTCCAATAATTCCTAATGTTTTTTTGGTAACATCTTGTCCGAGCATTAGCATTGGCCCCCATCCTTTGAATTTTCCAGCTCTTGTAAAGGAATCTCCTTCAACAGTTCGTCTTGCAACTGAAAAAAGAAGTGCCCATCCCATCTCAGCAGTGGTATCCGTGAGAACTCCAGGTGTGTTACTAACAGGAATTCCGAGTTCAGTTGCTGTTTTTACGTCAATATTGTCATAACCAACTGCGTAACTGGCAATCATCTTAAGTTTTGGTTCTGATTTAATGACTTCTTCATCGATATTATCAGTTAAAAGGCAAAGAAGTCCATCTTTTCCTTTTAATCCTTCAATTATTTCTTTTTTTGTTAGCACTTTATCAGGGGAATTTACTTCAATATCATGATTACTTCCAAGAATTTTTAATCCAGGCTCGGGGATTTTTCTTGTTACAAATATTTTCATTAATAACCCTCAAAATTGAATAATTACAACAAAAATAGATAATAAAAATATTTGCTAAAAATTAAAAAAAAAGAAAAAAAGATTATTGAGAAGTGATTCTTTCCATCACTGAATCAATCATCTCTTGTTGAGAATATATTTTAATTTCACCAGCGGAGTTTAAATCTCCCTCTGCGTATTCTGCCCATCCTACAAAATTCAAATCAGGCTGCACTAGAACCTTAACGTTTTTTGCCTCTGGGTTTTCATTTTTGTAATCTTTGTTAATTTTAAATACTAACCAGTTAGCAGGTATTGGATCGACAGGTGTATAATCTCTTATTTCTTCTTTCCATGCTTCAGTTAATTTTTCGTCATATGAATATCCTGTTACACCATGTTCTGTTTCTCCATAAACTATTTTGTCAAAGCTTGGTGGTTCAAAGAATATTTCTTCAACTTGAGGATTGTTATACTGGAAATCTGCAACAAATATATGTTTCCAGTCTTCTTGATCATAAGGTGCACCATTACTTCCATCAGAGTAATCTAGTAAAGATGGTTTATACATAGTAGCATAGTTCATAACACTAATGTAATTTTTTGTCCAAGTGTTTGTTGATGTTGAAAATGAACGGTTGTCACATCCTTCAAAAGTCCAAGGGTGAAGTCCTATACTATGTCCTAGTTCGTGCATTAAAGTTTGTGCATTCATTAATGCAATATTTCTATCAAAAAGTCCAATCTGAAAACCTGTATTAATCGACTGCTTGAATCTTTGTCTTGGTGTATCTACAAATCCAACTGTTATACAATCATATATGTTTCCCCTTGCTGGATGATTAAATGGACCGCCATGAACACCCACGACATATCTGAAAATACCTTTTCTTTCATCTGGGAAATTATGGTCATAATACTGTAGAATCATTCCTGAATCCTGTGAAAAAGCATTATAGTGTTTTAGTACACTTCCTCCTCCACCTGCAGGAGTATCAGGCCATCCATCATCAAAAAACAATTTAATATTATGTTGAGAATACATTTCCACAATTCCTAGTAAACCATGTCTATCTAATATATGAGGTCCATCAAATTTACTGGTTCCTTCCATATGATCCACCTCACAATATACATTTTGTTGGTATGGATCTGATAACCATTTTGCGATTTGAAATTCTTCGATATTTTCAATGCCATCTATATCTGGATCAAGTTTTTCATGATCTTCCCAAACATTTGGGTCATATCCCCACTTCCATTCCCAAAATGTGTCAACACCGTCACCATCAGGATCTTTTCCTACATCACTTCTCATTGGATCAGTTCCAAGTATATTTACTTCAGTCCAATATGGGATATAGTCAGCATCATAGTCCATTTGATAGATATTAAACCAGATTTCATAGGTATTTCCTAGATAATATCCATATCCATCTTCATCCATAAAATAGTCATCACCTGACCATCGGCCAGTACGATAATCATAAACTACTGAAAATTTATCTTTTTCAGTTTCTCTTGTTTTTCTATTTAAAAATCCATAATTTTGTCTTTCAACAACGGATAAAGTAACTTTTGATGTTTCTTGTTCTTCCTCTGCATCTCTTACAATTTTATTTTCCTGAAACATTGAGTCCCATGTGTTAAAAAGTACCTCTTTTGTACTCATTGATCCTGCAACATTTCTACTTTGATATTCTAGTCCATCTAAATCGGCTACAAAATAAAATGACGGTGGTTGTCTCCAAGAACGTCCTCTTGTTAATAATGCACCATGTATTCCTCTATGACGAATTCTCTTGACTTCTAGAACTAAAGCTTGATTTTCTAATGGGCTTATCCGATCATCAATTTGCACAATGACAGGTTCTTCTTTAACTTCCTCTTCTTTATAATATTCATAATATACAAACAGACTTGATGCCACTAAAATAACTACTACTATAAGAGCAACACCTGCTAACATTCTCTGTTTTGATTTTTTATTCATTTTTTTCATAATATCCCCCATTTTTATTTGCCTTTGTATTATATGGTGGTTTATATTGTTTTTCCCATTTATAAATTTTATCATATTCTTAGCAATTTTTTTATTTAATTATTAATTATATATCTAGATATATAAATCTTTCGTTAGGGATATAACAAAATTTTAAAAAAAAGTTATTTGATTAATGACTCAATAGAATAAATCAACATTTCATTAAGCGATACATCAATATCATGTTTTCTTCCAATTTCAACTAATTTTCCATTTATAGATTCTATTTCTGTTTTCTTACCTTTTTTAAAACTTTGTAACATAGAAGACTGATTTTCAGACGTGTTTCTAATTACTTCTTTTGTCTTTTCAAACATTTCGTCATAGGATAGATTTAATCCATCAGTATTTGCAATGTTTGTTGATTCCATACACACTTTTTCTACAAGTTTTTCAAGGATTGGATTTTTTAAGAGATAACCATTTTTACATTGAAAAAATGTGGTTAACGGGTTAATAGAAGAGTTTACAATTGCTTTAGTCCATAAATCTCTTATAATATTTTTACTAACAATTGTTTCAATTCCTATTCCATTAAAAGTATCTACAATGTTAACTATACGCTTTGTTTTTTGTCCATTTAATTCCCCCAAGATAGTTGTTCCCTTGCCAGTATGTTTGATAAAGCCAGGTTTATAAAAAAAGGCGCCATGTGTTGTAACACCTGCAATTATTTTTTTACAATCAACGAATTTTTTAATCTTGTCAACGCTATCCAATCCATTTTGAAGAGACAAAACAATTGTATCTTTGCTAATTATTTTCCTTGCTTCTAATATCGCAGATTCAGTATCATATGATTTAACAGTCAAAATCAAAAGATCTGGAAAAGAAGTTATTCTGTCAACTGACTCTTCGGCATTTATCTTTACATTTAATTGTGTTTTATCTTCTATAACTAGACCTGATTTTTTTATAGCGGATATGTGTGATTTTCTACCTATCAACCAAACGTTGTTATTTTTTAAAAGTAAAGCACCAAATAATGAACCTATTGCACCTGCGCCTATTATAACTATATTCATACTGGCAATCCTATCTCCTCACATTTTTTAATTATCTCTTCTTTATCCATTGCTATCAATGGATTTAAAATCGGTAAATTAACAGATTTTTTAAGTTGTATTAATTCCGATAATGTATCTTTAGAACCATCAAAAACTGTATGATTAGTGACAATAGCATCACACTTACATTCAATTGCAATTTTGTTTATCTCCTCATAAATGTTATTCTCTTGGTTAGCAGTACGAATATCTGATTTTACAAACCAATTTTCCATAAATGCATTCAAAATATCCTTATTGAACTCTTTAGTATTTACAAATGTTATTTTACAACCTCTACGCATCAAGTACCATGCTGCTAAAATTGACTCTGATGAATTCATTAAAGCTAGACTTCTGCCTTGTGTCCCTAGTGGCATACCACCAGTTCCACGTATTTTTTCTGTAAATAGAAAAGCCTTATCATTTCGTATTTCAATGAATAATTCAAAATCAGGTTTTGTCAAATTTACACTTGCTTTTGTTGCTTTAACAATTTCGTTACCGATTTTTATGGCAACATCCTGGCTTGTAAACTTATGTTTCCCTGTTCTTGTTACTCGAATTGCAAAACTCTTACCTTTATTTAATTCTTCCTTTGAAATATCTACAGCAAGTTTAGATATGGAGCCCATCTCGTTTGAGGTTTGCAAAGCAGGGCTTATTGAAATTATTCCAAAAATTTTCTGTAAAACATTTTTACACTTGTTTATCTGGGTTGTAGAAACATAAATTCTTCCCCATTCTTTTATTATTTTGCTGGGAAGATTTTCTGTATTAAGTGCATTTTTTATGTTTGATACTAAAGTGTTTTCAAAACGTTTACGTGTTTCTTTGCCTTTTAAGGCTATTTCACCATATCTAATAATAATTAATTTGTAGTTCACAATTACCAAACTAAATCTTATTACATTAATATTTGGTTAAAAAGTGCAGGGAACAGGATTTGAACACCATTTTAACGGTAAAAAATAATGAGCGGCAAATGTAACTATATACGTATAAAAGCCCCCTCAAAGGAGTAAATAATTCAACTTACATTAAACCTAACCTTTACTTATTACCTTCTTAACATTCACAGAGGGAAACTAAACTGAAATTAATATTTATAAAAAAAAGAAAGAGATGGTTTTATTTATTCTTCAGATATGGAAGACCTGTTCTCTTATTAATACCAACAACTTTATTGTCAGGTTTATCACAAGGTTCACCACTCTTAGGTTTGTTCCCTGCTTTACAGAAATAATAGATTGTTTGTGTTCTTCCACCTTTTAATTCTACTTCTCTTTTATGCAAAACATATCCATTGTGCTCATATGCCATAGGTCATACCTCAAAGAAGATGAATAAGAAATCTCTAATTAATGTTTTCCCTAAAAACTAAGTTTTTTTATGGATTTTGGAAGATTCTACAGACGCCGATACCAGTTTTATCACTTTTAGGATATGATTAACATAGGAGCATAAAATAAGTGCAGGGGAAGGGATTTGAACACCAAAATACCGGTATAATATTAGATGCTTCTCCTGTTGACGTAAAAAAATTACTTTAAAGGCTCTGGTGGCACACCTTCTGGCAAAGATGGTTGAATATCTGGTATCTCCCAATTATAAAGATTTTCAATATTTACAAGTAAATACATAAATACAGGAAGTGTGGTTTTCATCCAATGTACAAGATGGTCATGTTTCCCGTGCCCAAACCATGGATCATAATCTGGTGATAACATTTCAAAACAGTAAGATGGTATCCTGAACTCTTTAAATACCCAATGATGAGCAAAACCAGCACCGGAAAAAGAAACATCATCAACATGACATGATGAATACTCAGTGTTTTCACCAATCCAATCTTCTGCAAAATTATATACTTTTTTCTCTTGTTGAGATGCAATATACTCAGGTTTATAATCTACATTAACAACAGGGGTTACTCCATGAAGTGCTGTATGACAATTTATATAAAATGCATAGTTGTCTAATGATTTCATTACATCCCTAAGAGATTGTGTTTCCGGTTCTGAAAAAGCATGTCTACCACAATTAGAAGAGTATTCGCCTAAAACGCTGTTCTTTCTTAAAGGATGCTTTATGTAAGGTATTTTAATAAAACCAAATAATTTTCCAAGTGGGTAATTTCCGCTTCTTAATCTACCAAAATGAACATCAAAATTCCTGTTTAAATCAACACCGTTATCATTCCATCTTGTATCTGCTTGTCTGCCATCAGGATTTACCAATGAAACAAGGTAAATTTCAGATGAATTTAGAATATTAGTAATTGTCTCATTATTATCAAAATTAGTGAGAAGATATTCAGCAAGATAAAGACATGCTTCTCCTGCTTCCCATTCATTACCATGTATACAACCATCTATCAGACAAGATAGTTTTTTATCATTGTTTTTCTCATTGGTTATCCTGATACACCAAATATCTAAATCAAGAACACTTTTTCCAATAGAAAAAACCTTTACTAAATCAGGATACTCGACCTTAAAATCTGATAGCATGTCTGTTGTTTCATAGTAGTCATGGTATTCTCCATCTTTCCAATCTGGTAAGATTGAAGGTTGGTCCAATTTAACTACGGGTATTGGTATCTCTTCTGTTTTTTGTTTTTCTTCGATACAACCAGAAAAAGTAACAACAAGTAAAATACTCAAGATAAAAAATGTAACTAACAGAGATAATTTCTTATTCATTAGTAACCTTCTTTTTATATTAAAATTGTTTTATAACATATAAATATATTTCCTTATGAATTTTTCTGACAGATATTTTTTATCTATTAGATAGCATATGGAATATAAAAAAGTGCAGGGGAAGGGATTTGAACACCAGTTTAGTCATAAAAATTAAGAACCTTTTCCAGTTAATCGCTTTTTCAAAATCGGGAAAAAACATAAGTTATTCATTTTGACATTTTAACACGACAGTTTTTTATACAGTTAATAATAGAACTTGAGATGGTTAGGTGAAGGGAATGATAAAAAAATATGTAATGCTAATATCTGCTATTTTAGTAATAATTATGTTTACATCAACAAGCACTGCTTCGTTTTTGTTCTCCGAGGAGAAAATATATGAGCAACTTCCAGAAAACTCACCGTTAAGGAAGATATTAGATAGATTCTCTCAGATTGCATCTGATAGAAAAGATAGTGTATCAATAGATATAAATGATGAGTATTATGATGGAAATGATGATGAAGATGATGGTGAATATGATGATGGTGAACATGATGCTGACAATTTAGACGAGGGTCCAATAGAAAACATACTCCTGCCAAACGTATTGGAAGAAGGTTTCTACTGGACACCTGATGGTGGAAATGAACCTGTAGATAACTTAGAAGAAACCACAACTATAGATATAGATGGTGAAGTTGGAGCAACGCAGGATGAGGTAACGGTCGACTCAGACGGAGATGATGAAGCAACAGGCAATGAAATAACGATAGATGAAAGTGAGTGGACAGTTGATGAGGGGACCACAACGGTGAAACTTGAACGAGTTATCAAAATTGTTACGGAACTCAATGGAAAACTTGGGGCAATGCTACAAAGAGTTATAGAACGTACTGTTGCTACCGACGAGGCGGGTATATCTTCACCAGGGTCAGGCGGTTCAGCAGAAAACAACATAGTTGACAATATTGTCCTTACCGCTAATGATTAATAGGAATGTCTCTCAATTATAATATTTTCTTAACCAACAGGAGACATTATTTTTATGTAAAATATTTAATAAATTAGTGCAGGGGAAGGGATTTGAACCCCCGGACCTCTACAGGAACAGATCTTGAGTCTGTCGCCGTTGACCTGGCTTGGCTACCCCTGCATAAGAAAAGCGAGATTAGTTTAATTATAATAAAAGTTTGTTAAGTAATTTTTTCTTATAAACTTTTTAAATTTCTAATTTTTAAAATAACAAATCAAACATATTTTTAATAAAATTATCACATGAATTATATAAAAATAACAAACACAGGTAATTTTTGTTATAATAGTAACAAAAAATTTATATATAGCGGTCAATATAAAATAGATATAGAGAAGTAAAGGCAAATATTACCTCCAAGGGGGTCTAGCCCAAAAAAATTATTTATTTTCATTATTCACCTCTTCTCATCCTAGACCCTCTACTTTTCTCGCTTATAAGAAAAAAGTATTAATGTTAAAAATTGCACTATAAATTAGCAGAGTTTAATATTTTTTCACTGTTATTTCTATTTTCAGCGAATCTTCCAAGTACTCTGTAGGCTTTTGTGAAATCTTGATTACTTATTATAATGCTCATTTCTGTTTTTGTTAGAATAATGTCTATTACATTGATGTTTTCCCAAGTTAGGAATCTTGTAACATCATAAATTACACCAGGGGTATATAAGAATGCACCAGAGTAAGTAAGCGAAATAGAAATTAGATCATCGATTGTTTCAATTACTTTTTCATCATGTAATAAGTCTAAAAGATCTTCTTGATATTTTTTGTTAGTAATTATTCCAACTTCAAAATTACCTTGGATGATGTTTAGAATACCTCCTTTTTTGAAGTCTATTTTTGCATAGAAGTCTTTTAATTTATGTAAAAGATCTGGAGATTCCTCCAGCAATATATAACAAATGTCTGTTTTTATTGTTTCAATAGAATAACTAAATGATGGTTCTTTAGAACTTTTTTGGAGCTTTTCTGAACTTCTTCTTAAAGCCATTACAACAGCAGAATGTTTGACTTGTTTGCCCAACTCTTCTTCTATTTGTGGCTTCAAAACTTTTGCTAATTTGTTAAAAGAAACAATTTCTTGGTTTATCGCCTCCTGTATTAATACCTGACGCCTAAGTAAATCTTGAATAACATGACTGATTGTTACCATGATAAAAACTCCCGAGCGATTTTTTGCGATTATAACAAAACATCGTATTATTTCACTTATAGATTAAGCTTTTGTAATTATTATAACATAACATTTAAAAATTGAATAAAGAAATTTATTAATTAATGAATAAAAATATAGTGCCAAAAATATAAATACTAAAAAGAATAATAACTAGGTCATTATGAATAGAAAAATAGTACTTTCTGTTGTTTTGATATTGCTACTGATTCCTTCTACTTTTACAAATATTGTTGAAGGTAGCCCAAATGATAATAATTCTTCAACTGTTGTTAATTTTTACGATAAAGGATTTAGATATAACATCCAAGGGTGGGTTTACATCCATATAGAAGGAGAGCCTTACGAAAGGGGCTATCAATATGGATATTTAGCTCCAGATGAAATTGTTGATGCTATTCACAGGTGGAGTAATTTTGCACCAAGCATTGATTTCATGAAAATATATATCAAAAAAAGTCAACCAAACAATTATGATGAATTAGCAAAACAATGGTGGAAAATTTGCAGAAAATCTGCTATGAATATATTTTTAAAGGAAGTTCCTGAGGAATATGTACAAGAAATGAGAGGAATGGCAGATGGTATCCGCGATCGGGGTAGAAAGGTTCATGGACGTGATATCGAGTTTGATGATATCGCAGCGGCACACTTTGTACAAGAAAGCAAATTTAATATTAAATTTGCAAAATTTAGATATCATCCATTTCGTGGAGCTTTTAGTTTTCATAAAGCTTTGAAGATTCCATCCAGAATTTTTCAAAGTATGAGTTATTCAGACGAAAGTATTAATTCTCAACATCTCGGACACTGTAGTGCATTTATAGCAACTGGAGATGCAACTAGCGATGGAGGAATTGTTGTAGCACATTCAACATATTTTGATCCGCTGATTGCTGAACGTTGTAATATTGTACTAGACGTACAGCCAACACAAGGATATAGATTCGTTATGGCTTGTGTTCCTGGTTCTATGTGGAGCCAGGAGGATTTTTATTTAAATGAAAAGGGAATAGTCCTAACTGAAACAGAATTACCCCAAGGGCCTTGGAAAAGAAAAGGAACTCCAAAAGGAGTTAGAAGCAGGAGAGCAATCCAATACTCAGATAGTATTGATGAAGTAATTGAAAGTTTAAAAGATGGAAATAACGGACTTATCCCAAATGAATGGCTAATTGGTGATACTAAAACAGGGGAAATTGCTTCTATGGAACAAGCACTTTACAATTCTCCTATAAAAAGAACGTTTGATGGTTTTTACTATTCATTTACGCTTCCAAACAATAAAAAAGTCCAAAGAGAAATATTTGGAATTATAAGTTTTATACCATCTATTTCAAAAATTTTCTATGATGGCAGAGCAATGGGAAGAGATAAAAAATTCGAAGAAATAAAAGAACAATACTACGGGCAAATAAATGAAGAAATTGCTAAAAAAATTCTTTCGATTAATCCAATATGTAGAGGCATGACTGATGGTAAAATTACTAGTTCTAAATTAATTCAAGATATGGGAATAATGGTTTTTATAGGCAATCCTAATGGAATTACATGGAAACCAACAAGTGAGATTCAAAAGAAATATCCTGGAGTAACAGATTTACCAGCCGCAGGATGGGTCGATTTATACGCGTCTATTTCTAAAAATAATAAATTACACAAAACCATTGATTATTCTAATACCAAAAAAACTGGCAAAGTTTTATGGAATTATGAGATAAATGATACAACAAATATGGAATATTCATCCAATGTAATTTCTGAGGACATAATTTACACCAGTGGTCATCCAGGAACTGTTTATGCATTGAATGCAAATAATGGTAAACAAATATGGATTCAACAAGTTGAAGGCGAAATTGTCAATCATGAAATCTCAAAGGATTTAGTTATAATTGGAACGGATACAGGAGTTTATGGACTAAATAAAGAAACAGGTTCTGTTAAGTGGTATCAAAATATTGGAAAAGCATATTCTAAACCAGTTATTGTTGATAATACTGTAATCATTAGTTTTTCAAATGGAGATCTCTATGCATTTGATTTAAATACAGGTAGTATCAAATGGAAACTCGAGCTTTCATATTCAGGTGAAATATCTGAAATAAATCAAAATAAAATTTGCATTGGATCTGGTAACATATGCTATTGCATTAATATAAAAAATAAGGAAATACTATGGGAGTTTGAGACATCAGGTAAAATCACAGCAGCTCCAATGATAGAAAAAAACAGTGTATACTTTGGCTCTTGGGACGGAAATGTTTATTCCTTAGATTTGTCAACTGGGACGCTCAAATGGACTTTTAAAACAGGATGGGGAATAGACACAAAACCCTATATATCAGATGGCATGGTTTTTGTTGGATCAAACGACAATAATTTCTACGCTCTTGATGAAAAAAGTGGAGATCTAGTATGGTATTTTACCTGTAAATCAGGTATTCATTCCTCCTCAGATGTTTATGGGGAATATGTATTTTTTGGATCTGATGATGGAAGGATTTATGCTTTAAATAAAATAAACGGTGACTTATCATGGAGTTTCAGCCCAGGTTACTCGATTAATAATGGTGATGTAAATAACTACATTACAACTCCAATTATTTCTGATCCAGTTGTAGAAAATGGCGTGGTCTACATTAGTGCAAAAGGAAATATCTATGCAATAGATGCGCAAACAACTGAAACATCTAAAGAAAGTTATTTAGAAAAATCAGATAATGAGGGGATATCTTTGATTATATATTCATTTCTATTTCTTCTGGGAATTGCTTTACTAATATATACATATATTAAGAATAAAAACAGACAGTAAATAAATATGACAATTATTAAACATATAAGTATTAATAATTAGATATATTTATAAACTTTAAAAATAACTAAGATTAAGAGGTAGATAATCATCGCAAAAAGAGAATTCTGGGATTCAAGATTTGTCTTCATCATGGCAGCAGTTGGTTCAGCGGTAGGCTTAGGAAATGTCTGGAGATTCCCTTATGTCTGCTATGAAAACGGTGGTGGAGCTTTTTTAATTCCCTTTTTTGTGGCAATTTTTACCGCAGGAATACCTCTATTAATTCTCGAGTTTTCTATAGGGCATTGGGCAAGAGGAACACCACCATCAGCCTTTAGAAAAAATGGGAAAAAATGGGAATGGGCTGGTTGGATAACAGTTCTTATGCCCTTTATTGTAGCAACTTACTATGTTGTAGTAATGGCATGGTGCTTTTCATATATGGTTTATTCATTAGATCTGCGATGGGGTTCACAAGCGGGTAGCTTCTTTACCAACTTTCTTGGAGATACCGGTAGTCCACTTGTAATAGGTGGAATTAGCCTGCCCATCTTACTTGGTTTAATTGCAATATGGGTCAGCATATTTCTCATTCTCTATAAAGGAGTTAAGCGTATTGGAAAAATAGTTGCATTGACTGTTCCGATACCTACAATTTTATTGATAATTTTAACAATAAGAGGTTTAACTCTTCCTGGTGCGATGGAGGGAATCAGCTATTATCTGACACCTAATTTTTCAAGGCTTGGAGATGTAAATGTATGGCTTGCAGCCTACGGGCAGGTGTTCTTTTCTTTTAGTCTGGCACAAGGAATTATGATTACATATGCAAGTTTTCTTAAGAAAAAATCTGATCTTACTAACAATGCATTTATTGTAGCTCTTGCCGATGCAGGAACCGCGTTTTTAGCAGGGTTTGCTGTTTTTAGTGTTGTTGGCTATTTATCTGTTTCATCTGGAGTTGCAATTGGAGACATGACCTTAAATGGACCTGGTCTTACTTTTATTACATATCCAACAGCAATTTCGCTTCTTCCATTCGCTGCAGCAATATTTGGAATGTTCTTTTTTATTGCTCTTTTAACATTTGGCATAGATTCTGCATTTTCAATGATAGAGCCAATTACATCATCAGCACATGACAAATGGAAAATTTCAAAGGCAAAGGCAACAGGAATAATGTGTATTCTAGGATTTTTCCTTAGTATAATTTTTACTACAGGAGCAGGAGTTCATCTACTGGAAATTATGAATCATTTTATTACAAATTTCGGTCTTGTTACAATTGGTCTTTTAGAGTGTATAATCTTTGGTTGGATGTTTAAAATATACAGATTAAGAGAGCATGCAAATGAAACATCTGATATAATGCTTGGAAGATGGTGGGACGTTCTTATTAAATTTGTAATACCTGCAATTTTGATAGTATTGCTTATCTTGGCTGTAATAAATAATGTAACAAATAACCTATATCCAAGTTACCCCGGATGGCTTATAGTATTATTTGGAATAGGACCACTTCTAATAATAACAGGTCTTTCTTTTATACTTATGAGAATAAAAGGAAAGGAGGCTGAAGCAACATGAGCTTACCCTTGTCTGCAATAGTTATGCTAATATTTGGTGCAGTTGTGCTTTATGGTGGGCTTGCATATTTTGTTTATAGAGCTTTTAAAGGCATGAAAAATAAGAAATAAAATTTAAACAAATAATCCGTCATCAAAAAAAGAGGATTCACTTATTATCAATATTAGTATACGAAGGGTCAGATATAATATAAGTGCGGAATTATTACGAAAAGTATATTTTCTGCTATTTTTACTATTTCGTTTAACATAATTAATCACATTTATAGATTTTATAATATAAAAAAATCTAAATATGATTGTTTACTTAATTTATATCTTAACATTATCAAATTTATTAGTTATAGAAATTTAGATAGGAATTTATTTATGCGTGTAGTTTTTATTCCTGTTTTTCTTTCTATGGCCACTAACATTTTTAGATCTTCCTCATCCAAACTCTTAGTCAATAGAACTGATAGAATATATATACCGTAAAATAGTATAAATAAAAGAGTTAGAGACCACCAATTAAAAGATAGAAATTGCTGGGAAAAAAAGTAAATTGGAACTATAAATGCTATTGAAAATAATGTTGGTTTTATTAGATTCCAACTAAAGGGCGTGATCTTACCCAATGAATACATTTTCCAGATTGTTATAATTATAAAAAATGCATATGTTGCTGTAATAGCAGTGGCGGCGCCTAAAAAACTATAAGTTGGAATCAAAATAGCATTCAATATAATATTCAAAATTGCGGCAGATAAAGTTGAAAACATTATAAATCGAGATTTTCCCATAGCTATTAATGTGGAACTACAAGGTCCTGCGAAATTGCTGATAATATAAGCTAGAGAAAGGATTCTTAGGACGTTAGCTGAGGGAAGATATTTGGATCCAACTATAACACTTAATGTTAATTCTGGAAATATAAAGAATATAATAAATACTGGTAGAGTTGCTAGGCAGATCCATTTCGTTAAAATCAAGTAATTACTTCTCATCTCTCCTAATTGACCTTTGCCATATAATCCTGAAAATATGGGCGTAAAAACTATCAGCAGGGCACCCATAGGAAAAGAGATGAATGCTGCAAAAGGAGCAGCGATATTATAAAAACCTACATCAGCAGCGCTTTTAAGACCTCCTAGCATCAGTGTGTCTGTCGAAGAAAGAATCATTCCTAGTATTGCTGTACCAAATAATGGAAACGAAAAAACGATTAGTTCCTTTGCAGTTGGGCTGAAAATTGATTTTAAAGAAAACAGTGTTAATGATGGGGATTGCTTATTATTATAAACTATTAAAATCATAGAAATAAAAATTCCAGAACAAATATAGGCATAAAAAACATAAATAAAAGAGAGACCAAAAATAACAATGCCTGCTATAAATATCGGAAAAAGAGCACTTTCTAGTATAAATTTAAAATAAACCATTGGTTTTATATTTTCAAATCCTCTAAAAATAGAGACAATTTTCATATTTAACGTGAAAAAAGGTAGCGCTATAGCACATATTTTTAAAGGAAGGATTAACGAAGTTTCATGAAATATATTCTCGGCTATCACTTCAGAAAAGAGAAATAAAATCAATCCTAATATGATACTTGTAAGAATACTGAAAAATACTGAAGTAACGATAAAATCTGGAATTTTATTAAATTCCTTTTTCCCTCTACTATGAGCAATTCTTTGAACAACCCCCAAATCCATCCCCAAGGCACTAACAGTTTCAGAAATACTAAAAACTATTAATGCCAACGAAAAAATTCCTACTTCGATTTCTGTCCAATTTCTGGCAATAAGAACTCCGGCAATAGAACCGAAAAGAATCCTCATTAATGTACCGATGAGAACTAATCCAGTTCCTTTTACTATTTTTTGAAGAGAATAATTGAGAGCATAAGTATTAGACGAATTCTTATTAGTTGCCATTTGTGAACCTGAATTCTTAATTTTTACTTATATGTAGAAGTTTTTTTAAAAATTATAACATCATCTGGTAATAACCTTAAGTATCCTATTTAATTTATTATTCACCACCCAATCTACAATTTCAAAACAACTATGCCAATAATCGAACTTTTTTTTAAAAAGATTATTCACCATTTTTATCTTCCCCATACGTAATTATATAAATTGCGATATGTAAATATTCCTATTTAATCTGCTTTTTCAAGACACTCCACATCTGCGTTGTTAATTAGGTAAAAAATAAAGCAAGGTTTTACACTGAACATTTTTAACTAATCGTTTTCTGCACCATATGGAAAGAGGTAGTAAGAAGGATTTTCTGAAAAAAGACTGTGGGATAATATTGATGGAAACTGTTATTTGGCTTCCGATTGGACCTTGGAAAGTTAGAGGGACAACTCCAGTTGGCGTTAGAGTTAGAAAAGCGATACAATATTCTGATAGGATGGAAGATAATATAGCATATTTTGGGTCATGGGATGGAAACGTCTACGCTGTCGATACATCAAATGGTAATGTAAAATGGATATTTGAAACAGGCTGGGGAATAGACACAACACCCGCTGTTTCAGATGACATAGTTTTTGTTGGTTCAATGGATAATAATTTTTATGCAATTGATAAAGAAAATGGAGATTTAAAATGGTTTTTTACCTGTTTAGCAGGAATACATTCATTACCTGTACTTTATGGAGAATTCGTATTTTTTGGATCTGATGATGGAAGATTATATGCTCTAAATAAGGAAACTGGAGATTTAGAATAGGAATTTGCTCCAGGTTATATTATAAATGAAGATGATGCAGACAATTTTATTACAACTCCCATTTTATCAGACCCAATAGTTGATGATGGCGTCGTTTTTATCAGTATAAAAGGAACTGTTTATGCACTTGACGCTCAAGTAGTCGAACAACCTGAAAGTGTGTAAAAAAAGTCAAATGATAAAAATACAATATTCATTTTATTTACATTACTAGTTCTTCTTGGAATTACGCTTATAGTTATACCATTTTATACGAAAAAACAACAGAAAAAAATTAAAAAATAATAAATTTTTTAATAATATTTTAGACATTGGGACAAAACGTTACTGATATAAAATAATATAGAGGGTTTTGAAAAACCCCCCATAGAAACCTCTTTATGAACATCATCCATTCCTTATACATAAGGAGTGAGAGATAGATGAGTTTTAACCGTTTTATCATGGAAGAACAGTATAAAAAAGTAAAAGGTCTTGGCGACCGTCTTGAATTAATGAAACAACAGATAAATTGGAAGCCATTTATCCCACTAGTTAAAAGTGTTTTTTATGATGATAAAAAAACCGGTGGACGTCCTCATACAAATGAACTTGTAGTAGTGCGGTCCATGCTGTTACAGGCATGGTATAATCTATCGGATCCGGAGTTAGAGTTTCAATGTCATGACCGACTGAGTTTCCGGAATTTCCTTGGATTCCCAGAAAGGATACCTGATTTCAGTACGATCTGGCGGATTCGTGATCGACTGGAGGCAGAGGGAATAGATACGTTAATTTGGGCTGAGCTGCAACGGCAGCTTGATGATAAAGGATTCAAAGTGGAGAAAGGAACAATTCAGGATGCAGCTTTTATTGAATCTGATCTTGGGAAGAAACGATACTGTAAAGAGAAAAAAGCCAGGAAGAAAGGTGAAACGGTTGAGTACACAGATAAGCAGAAAAAACATATGGATAGGGATGGAAGTTTTAGTGTGAAACATGGTCAGGTTCACTATGGGTATAAATCCCATGTCAAACTTGATGTTGATCATCATCTCATCCGATGTGTTGAGGTGACCACGGCAAGTGTTCATGATAGTGACATAGATCTATCTAAACGTGATGAGGTAGTATATCGTGATAAAGGATACACAGGGAAAGAGACAAAGGCAAAAGGAAACGGTAGTATGAAACGAGGGAATCTTAGTATTTGGGAGAAACTGCGGAACAAACGGATAGCAAAGAAACGTGCTCCTGGTGAACGACCATTCAGTGTTATTAAACGAACGTTCAATGGTGATCGAACATTTGTAAAAACATTGCCTCGTGTACGAGTTAAGGAGATGTTCAAATGTTTCGCCTTTAATCTTTATCAGCTTGTCACCTTGGAGCGGAAGCGGATGAGCGTAAGCTATGTCGACAATTAAAAAATAGCACAAAAATAGGCAAAAAACCTTAGGAAAATAAGAGGAAAACATGAGATACTGTAAGGTTTAGCATGATTTCACACGTTAAGATGGAAAATCGAATAAAACAGAAGGTTATTCAAAGTCCTATATAATTATTAAAACTAAATGAGATGATGGCGTGAGTATAAAAATAATAGCAGTAGGTGTAATAGGAGTTTTTTTTAATAGCCAGCTTAATAACAAGAGTAGCATTTAGTACAATTACAATAACATCAAGAACCTATTTAACTTCACACAAGAAAGCAAATTTGGATGGAAACGGTTTTTTCCAGGTTGAGCGAGTGGGAGGCAGGTGGCGCTTTGTTGATCCAGAAGGAAATCCCTTCTTTTCTACTGGGGTGTGTAATGTTTCTGCTCAAGGTTTTAGTGCTCCTGATCTAGGCTCTAGCCCATATTATAAGAACATATTGGAATTGTATGGAAGCAAGGAAAACTGGGCTAATGTAACTAAAGATCGTATGGATACTTGGGATTTCAACACCCTTGGTGCCTGGTGTGATAAATACATCATGGCCACAGGCCTAAATTATACTTTGCAGTTGAATATGACCGGGGCTAAATGGGTAACTGGTGAGATCCCTGATTACTTCTCAGAGGAATGGTTGGAACATGCTAATCATATAGGTAGAGAAGTAGTTGCAAACTATTCAAATGATAAAAATTGCTTGGGTTATTTTCTAGACAATGAGCTTCATTGGGGACCAGATTGGCGCACCCTAGATGATTTGTTTGCAGTCTACTGCAACATGTCATCAGACAGCCCAGGTAAAGTAGTTCTCGTACGATTCCTAAAGGATAAATATAAAGGTGATATCAAAAAATTCAATCGTTCGTGGAGAACTCATTTTAAAAGTTTTAATGAAATCCTAGAAGTTACTTGCTTAGGTTCAGGTATACATCCAAAATCAATACGCGCTCGTAATGATAGAAGAGAATTCACCTATATAGTAGCTGAGCAATATTTTAAAGTATGTCATGAGACCATAAGAAAATATGATGAAAATCATCTAATATTAGGTGCAAGATTCACATCCTGCATGACACCACGAGAAGTTGTAAAAGCCTGCTCCCCTTATGTAGATGTAGTATCAGTAAATTATTACCCAATAAGATCCTTCATTCTTCCTATAGCTACTATAATATTAGACAAAATGCTTAACTTTGTAAACGCAAAAAACATGTTACAAGAATATCACGACATTACCAACAAACCAATCATTATATCAGAGATTAACTCCCGAGCATGGGACTCAGGTCTTCCAAATACTAAGCCATCACCTATTCTATTGTATGTATTTCTAACACAGAAACAACGAGCCGATCACATTTACAATGTAATGATTCAATTCATTGAAAAAAACTATTCAATTGGTTATCATTGGTTTGCTTACATGGATGAACCGAGGACTGGTAGATTTGATGGAGAAAACTCTAATATGGGTATTGTAAATGTTAAAGATAAACCCTACAGAGTTTTGGTAGAAAAATTATGTGAGATCAATAACCTTTCTCAAAATATTGTAAAATATTAAAAATTTTCAGCGATTATTTTATAAAAAAATTGCCCACGAGAACTCCACCATGGACGAGTTTTTTCTGACTATGAGTAACCCCAATCGGACAATATATAAACAGTCTCAAACATTTTATATAATGTATTGGAATTTTACTCATCTATATGGAATTTCGAAATTTTTTAAATTTCTCTCAATCATGGGAGGATCATCTAATTATTGAACGAGCCTTACAAATTGAAAAAGATGATACTATTGTTTGTATTCTCGGCTCTGGAGATAATGTTTTTAATTTATTACGTTTTGAACCCTATATAATATATAGTTTTGATATAAATCCTATGCAGGTTTATGAGGTAAAACTAAAAATTATTGGAATTGAAAATTTAGATTATAGTGAATTCTTAATATTGATAGGTTATACAGGTGATGAAAAGAATAGAATAAATGTTTTTAAAAAAATTTCATCAAATTTAGATTCTGAAACATTAAATTTTTGGAAAAATAATTTTAAGATAATTAAAAAAGGTTTGGCATTTCAAGGAATCTTAGAAAAACAATTTTCTATGTTTAGAAAAAGAATGAAATTCTTATTAGGAAAAGAGTATAATCGCTTTATTAATTCTGGAGATAAAACAGAACGTAAGGAAATTTTTGAAAAAAGAATAAACAGATCTTCAATTAGATTTCTCCATGGTCTTTATCATAATAAAACTGTTACAAATTTTTTTAATCATAAAGATAAACTTGTGAAAAATCTTCCCTCAAATTTAGATTATAATAAAATTTACTGGGAAAGAATGCATCATCTCTTTGTAGATATTGGATGTAAGAATAATCCATATCTTTATTGGGTATTTACCGGAAAAATTCTTGGAAACCAACAATTATGGCAGCCATATTTACAAGAAAAAAATTATTATGATATAAGAAGAAATTTGGATAAAATAAAAGTTTATGGTAAAGATTTGTATAACGGTATAAAAGAGTTTGATGAAAATAGTATTGATGCTTTTTATTTATCAGATATTTTTGATTGGATGGACATAGATGAGATAGAAGTAAATATGTTGGAAGTTATACGAAGGGCTAAACCTAAAGCAAAGATACTAAGCTTTGTTTTAAGCTATGATAAAGGAATTCCTAAATCTCTTGAAAAATATCTAGAATACAATGAAAATATTAATAAAAATTTATTAATTCAAGATAGAGTTGGTTTTTATTCAAAAATATATTTATGGAAGGTTACAAAATAAGAAGAAATATTGTAGAATTCATGACTTGTCATTCTGAGATGATATGTGTTGTTAAAAAGGATGATTTCACTAGAGCATATTGCTCTCTATAATTTACACCAATCAAAAGAGAAATAACAAGATAAAAGATATCAGAATTATAGCATGTTAATAGTTAGAAATATTTTAAAAGGATAAAGGGAGAGAAGTGTACGCTGATATAGAAAAAAAGAACGGAAAAATACTTGAGATTTCAGGAGAGAGTAAAGTAATTGAGATTAATAAAGAAACCATATATCTTAATGGACAAATAGTTGGAGTTGTAGATAAAGATTACACCATAAACACATCAATAAACATAAACAATGTTCTCAAGGAGCATACTAAATATTTTTATAGACTAGTAGGAGATTTCACAATAATTATTAGTAAGGATGGATTTTTTGAATATGCATTAACTGATTTAAGTGGTAAAAAAGAATTATATTATACTACACAGGATGATCAGATTCAAATTGGAGAAAATCTCTTTGAATTATATAAAAAAAATCAAAATAGTGAGATTCATGTTAATATAGATGAGTTAAATTTTTTCTTGCACCGCGGACATTGTAGACCTGGAAAAACATATTTTGAAGAAGTACGGAGACTCTCCCCCGGTAGAATATTAAAAATAAATAAATCAAGACTAATAATTGAAAATTGTTTACCGTATTTTAAAGGTTATAATTCAGATTATTCAAATTTTAAGAAATCCCTAACTTCCTCAATAAAACAATTATTTCGTGAGGATTATGGAAAAGAAGTTAATGTTATGTTAAGTGGCGGTGTAGATTCAACTGTTGTATTAGGTATTGCAAAAAAAGAAGGTATCCCAGTAACAGCTTCCACTTTTAAACTCAAACCTAATTTTGATTTTAACTATCAGGATGTTTTTTTGGCTGAAAAAATATGTAAAAAATTAAATGTTGAACATGATATAGTCAATGTTGAGTTAAATAGGGCTAATTTATCTCATTTTGACAAAGTAATTCATAATATGCCCTTTGTTTGGGATATTGGTGTAAATTATTTAGAAATATTTAAGGCAAAACAAAATAAGAGTAAAATTTTTCTTGGTGGATTAAATGCTGATGTGTTTTATAATATAAATTTTTCTTCCATACCATATTTAAAAATGGCACTGCTAGCTGAAAAGAAAAAGAAAATTGTAAGTTTTAAAAATTTATATGATAAATGTATTAAATTGTTTTTCAAATGTTTTCATAAGGAGGATATAATAATTCCTAAAGATTTCAATCAAATATTAAAATATTATTCTGGAATAGATAAATATCCCTTATTATCCGAATATAAAAATTACTTAGAAAAAAATATCTCCCCCTCATTTGGAGAAAAAATTCTATTTGACAGTATTTTAGCTGGTTTTTTTATAAAAGGCGAATATAAAATTTTATTTGAATTAGCAAAAATGTTCGATTGCAAAATGATTTTACCTTATTCTGAAGCAAATATGATTTATTTCTTTAGAAATATAAACAAATCTTTTAGAGATATGTTATTCCCTAAACAATACATATATAGATATGCCAAAGAAGAATTGAATATTAAACCAAAGTTTTTTAAACTATTCTATATAAAATATTTTCTTCAGGGTAAAAAAGATTCTGAGATTTTGACTTTAGATCAATGGAGGAATTATTTATTTAATGAAACGAAAATAGGGGAAGAACTAGGTAAGACAGCGGGAAAAACGATTAGAACTTTTAAAATAAATAATGATGATATTGAACTTAATTTAGATAGTGCTTTTGGCCTTTATTATTTTAATAATGTAAAGACTTTACTTGAAAATATTGGGGTTAAAATAATGTTACCCCACATACAATGAATGGTTTAACATTGCTATTTAATAAGTTTAGAGATTTCTTGAATCCAAACAAAAAGAGGTTATAAAGTTTTACAGTTTATTTTTTCCTCTGCTTTGATCACTTTAAATTTTTAAAATAATTAATTGTTTTTTCTAATCCTTCTTCTAATGATATTTTTGGCTTCCAATCAAGGATTTCTTTTGCCTTTGCGATATCCGGTCTTCTTTTTTTAGGATCATCTTTTGGAAGTGGATGAAAGGTAATTTCTGATTTTGAGTTTAACATTTTTTTAATTTTTTTTGCAAAATCTAAGATTGTAATTTCTTTAGTATTTCCAATGTTTATTGGAAGATGATAATTTGATTTCATTAATTTAACAATACCTTCTATTTCATCAGAGACATAACAAAAACTTCTAGTTTGTGAACCATCACCATATACTGTTATTGGCTTATTGTTTAAAGCTTGATCAATAAAATTTGGGACTACTCTGCCATCATCTAATCTCATTTTTGGGCCAAAAGTGTTAAAAATTCGTACAATCCGTGTATCTAAATTATATTTTCTGTGATATGCCATCGTTAAAGCTTCAGCAAAACGTTTTGATTCGTTGTAAACACTACGTACTCCGATGGGATTAACATTTCCCCAATACCCCTCATCTTGAGGATATATTTTAGGATCTCCATAAACTTCAGAGGTTGAGGCGAGTAAAAAACGTGCATTATTTTTTTTGGAAGATTCTAGTATGTTTAATATTCCAATAGATCCAACTTTCAATATTTCTATGGGATACTTTTCAAAATCAACTGGTGAGGCAAGAGAGGCTAAATGAAAAACCCAATCAATTTTATCATTAAGAATAATAGGTTTAATCACATCATGTTTTACAAATTCAAATTCACTTCTCCTTAACATTTTATTAATATTTTCTTTTCTTCCTGTTATAAGATTATCAACACAAATTACATTGTGATTATTGTTTAGTAAAAATTCACATAAATGAGATCCGATAAAACCTGCACCGCCAGTTACTAAAATTTTCATTTATTTGCCTCATCTATTTTATTTAATTTTTCTTTGATATGTTCTAGTAATTCATCTCTAAATTCATCTCTCATAAGTGCAACATCAAATGTTGTTTTAAGCCAATCCATTTTATTTCCTAAATCGTAACGCTTTCCAATAAATCTATAACCATACATTTTCTGTTTTTCTTTCAGAAGTTTTAATGAATCTGTTAGTTGTATTTCACCACCATATCCTTTCTTTGTTTTTTCAATACAATCAAATATCTCTGGTGTCAAAACATATCTTCCTAGGATTCCAAAATTTGAAGGTGCTTCTTCTTTTTTTGGTTTTTCCACTATATCTAAAATAGGATATAAATTATCTTCAACTTGTTTGTCATATTTTATAATTCCATGAGTTTCAATTCGATTCTCAGAAACTCTTTCAACGGCTATTATTAAAGAATTATATTTCTCGAATTTTTCAATTAATTGTTTGGTACAAGGTTTTTTTGAAAAAACGATGTCATCACCCAAAAGTACAGCAAAAGGTCCATTCCTAACATATTTCTTTGCACACAAAATTGCATGACCTAGACCTGATGGTTTTTTCTGCCTGACATATTGGATATCTGCAAGTTCAGATATTTTTCTAATTTCTTGAAGTTTTTCTATATCATTTTTTTCTTTAAGAGTGTGTTCTAATTCAATTGCAATATTAAAGTGATCTTCGATTGAGTGTTTTCCTCGTCCTGTAACAATAATTATATCATCTATTCCTGACTCAACTGCTTCTTCGACTACATATTGAATAGCAGGTTTGTCTACTAATGGTAGCATTTCTTTTGGACTGTTTTTTGTAGCTGGTAAAAATCTAGTTCCAAGACCAGCAGCGGGTATAACACATTTCATGATTCAAATCACCAACAAATTCCGTCATAAATACCTTTTTTTGCTTCTTCAATTCGCCGACCGTCAATAACTATCTTACCCGTATAATTATATTTTTTAAATTCATCCCAATTAGTTAGAATAAGAACAGCATCAGAATTTAGAACATCTTTAGGGTTGCAATATTTTATTTTTGGAAATAATTTTTTAAAATTATCCATAGCTTTAGGGTCATATGCCTTTACAAGTGTTTTTTCTTCAATTAATTTTATAACCACAGGTATTGCCCTACTTTCTCTAATATCATCTGTATCTTTTTTAAAAGCAAGTCCAAGAATACCTATTTCTTTCCCTTCTAAATTTGAAATATTCTTCTTTAATAATTCTATTAATTTCAAAGGTTGTAGATCATTTACTCTAACTACTTCTTCTAAAATACTTAATTTTTCTCCAGTCTCTTTTGCTTTAGCAATAAGTGCTTTTACATCTTTGGGAAAACATGATCCACCCCAGCCTGCACCTGAGTTTAAAAAAGCTCTACTTATTCTTTTATCATATCCCATGCCATTCGCAACATCATAAGTATCAATTCCAAGCTTTTTACAAACATTTCCAATTTCATTAATGAAAGAAATTTTTGTGGCTAAAAAAGCATTAGATGCATATTTTATCATTTCAGCTTCCGTAAATCCTGTTATAATTATAGGACAATTAAAATCCTGGTACAATTTTTGCATTGTTTTCTTTGTTTTGTCATCATAAGTGCCTATAATAATTCTATCTGGCTTTAAAAAATCCTTAATGGCTTTTCCCTCCCTTAGAAATTCCGGATTCATCGCAATGCCAAAATCAATTCCTGCTTTTTTTCCAGATATTTTTTCCAAAATTGGAATAATAAAATCCTTTGTAGTTCCAGGTAGAACAGTACTTTTTACAACAACAACATGCCATTTCTTTTGTTTTAAGATATTCCCAATTTTTTCAAATCCTCTTTTGATAAATGATAAGTTTATACTCCCATCTTTTTTTGATGGTGTTCCAAGACATATAATGGTCATTTCAGAATCTTTAATTGCAGATTTTGCATCCGTAGTAGCAATAATTTTTTCTTTATTTTTTTTCAAAAGTTCATTTAATCCAATCTCATATATTGGTGGAACTCCTTTGTTAATTAATTCAACTTTTTTTTGATCGATATCAACACATACAACGTTATGACCTTGTTCTGCAAGACATGCTCCGGTTACTAGTCCAACATATCCTGTGCCCAAAATACTTATCTTCATAACCATCAGTATTAAAGTTGTTTATTATAAATCTTTAGAAGTGACATATTCACCGTCATGAATGACAGGGTTGTAAAAAAAGGGCATAAGCCTAGTGAAGTCTTTGCAGATTTAGGACTTCAATTCCGGAATATCTTCAAAGAAGGTTGTAAAAAGCTAAAGATAGAACTGGAACATTCACCAAAGCATTATCCTCAGAGTAAAGGTAAAGAAGAACGTTATATACGTACATTCAATGAAGAATTTCTACGTCTAGGTGAGGTTTTTGATAGTATAGATGGACTATTATCGGAGTTTGTACATCGGTATAATTTTGATAGACCTCATATGGGCATAGGGGGTTTACCTGCAGCGTTATATTTTAATATCAAAGATGTTACCCATGCCACTTGACATTACAGCTTGCAAAGTTTTAAATATTTCTAAACACCCTTATTTTATATATGAATGCAATAGGACATCGAATTAATATTAACAAATTGTGGGGAAATAAATGGCAAATGACATCATTTTAGAAACTAGATTATTGTCAAAAATTTATACAAGAGGAAATAAAAAATTGAAAGCATTAGATCAGGTTTCAATGAAAATAAAGAAAGGATGTTTTATTGCTATAATGGGGCCTTCTGGTTCTGGAAAAACGACATTGTTGAACATGATTGGTTGTTTAGATAGACCAACTTCTGGAGACATATACTTAGAGGGCAAGAATATCTCTAAATTAAATGATAATCAATTAACTGAAATTAGGGGAAATAAGATAGGATTTGTATTTCAGGCTTTTAATCTCATACCTACTATGAGTGTTTTGAATAATGTTATTTTACCAATGACTTTTAAAGGATTGCGAAAATCTGTAAGAATTGAAAGGGCCAGAACACTACTAAAAAGTCTAGGATTAGAAAATATGATTTCTCGTTATCCCTCTGAACTTTCTGCAGGAGAGCAACAGCGTGTTGCAATAGCTCGTGCTTTAGTGAACAATTCCGCTATAATTCTTGCTGATGAGCCAACAGGGAATTTGGATACAATAACAGGAGAAAAAATAATGAACATTCTGAGTTCTCTAAACAATGAAGGAAAGACAATACTCCTTGTTACACATGATCTCTCACTTTTGAGATATGCCGATAAAGTCATCAGTATTGTAGATGGAAGAGTAAGTAAAAGTGAAAAACTATGATTCGAGATATTTTTTTAATGAGTTTATCTGCTATGAGAGCGCATAAGGTAAGGACTCTTTTGACATTATTGGGCGTAATTCTGGGTATAACTTCTATTGTTGCTATATCAACAGCTGGTAATTCTTTTGGTTATTATATTGAAAAACAAACAAAGATACTTAATCAAGAGAGTATGACTATAGGAGTAGGGACAGATAGTAAAATACCTACTCTGAATTATATGGAGAAAACATTCACCGACAAGGATATTGAACATATACGGAATTTGCCACACATAAGAGAGGCGACTCCTTTAGGAGGGGTATTTACTAGTAGAATAGGAATAAGAAACGGATTTTTGAAATGGGAGTGGAAAAGATCATCAATAACATTTTTATCTGCTTATCCTTCCTATCTGGATATGGAAGGATGGGAAATAGAAGAAGGAAAGGTTTTCCAAGAAGGAAAAAATGAAATAATAATAAGTAAAAGAATGATTGATTATTTTGGCCAAGGGTCCAAGATAAAGGTAGGGGGTATAATTTATATTCAAAGAGTAGATCGTTTGACCCCGATTAAAGCAAAAATTGTAGGAATATTAAAAGAACCTGAAAAAATGATAACTTTTACTTTTTTTCCCGATGTTATTGGTCCAATAGATCCTTATTATCTAACTCAGCGTGGATCACGTGATTTTACAGATCCTTTACGTCCAGTTACATTATATACTATAATCTCAGCAATTGCTACAGATGTAAATAGTGTTGATGAGGCAAAAAACGAATGTCTGGAATATCTCAGCTACAAATCAGATGCAAAGGATTACAAAGAAGAATCTTTGGATTTTATCGTCATAACTCAACAGGATTTTATTGATCAAACAAAACAAATGGTAAGCACAGTTAATATGTTTATAGTAGCGATAGCATCTATTTCGCTGATTATAGGGGCAATAGGAATAGCAAATATAATGTTTGCAAACGTTAGAGAGCGTACAAGGGAAATTGGTACAATGAGAGCAATTGGTGCCAAGAAAAGAGATATCCTACAATTATTTTTATATCAATCAGTGACAATTGGATTGATAGGGGGAATACTTGGATGTATATTAGGTGCTAACAGCGGAACACTTGTCGTTTCTTTTATTAACAATAATATAGAAAATCTCTATGGAAAAGAATTGATCTCTATTCCTGTAGTTTACTCTTATGAATGGTTTTTTATTGCTTTTACAGTTGGAATTATATTAGGTACTGTAGCAGGCTTATTACCTGCTATAAAAGCTGCAATAATGGATCCAGTGAAAGCTTTAAGATATGAATAATCCTCAATTTATTTATATAAAAATCAGAGTTATTGTAGCCATCCACTTTCAAATTTTTATGGATTTAATAACAACAAAAAATGTGCAAACCATGGAGATATGTCACCCCCCGCTCTAAATTGTTAACACGTCCTCCAATTTAAGTGCTTTCACAAGT
>JAHWGK010000033.1 GCA_020054495.1 Thermoplasmata archaeon
ATAGTTCTATTTGCATCAATTGTAATGGAGCAGCAAAAAGGCAAAAAGAAAATGAAAGAAGATATTAAAAAGGAGGATCTGGAACCATGATAATTACTAATACAGAGTTTGTAACAGGTAGTGAAATAAAAGAAATGCTCGGCCTTGTAAAAGGAAATACTGTTCAAGCAAAAAGCATTGGAAAAGATTTCAAAGCAGGGCTTCGAAATATTGCTGGTGGAGAGATTAAAGAATATACAGAAATGCTATCTGAAAGTAGAGAAATTGCATATAAAAGAATGATTGACAAAGCAGAAAAAATGGGCGCAGATGCAGTAATTAATGTTCGTTTCATGACATCAGCAATTATGGGCGGTGCAGCAGAAATATTAGCATATGGGACCGCTGTAAAATTGAAGTAGATAAAATGGAAACAACAAATATTATCCTCCTTGCTGCAGGAATAATTGTATTACTATTTGGCATAGGTGCATTTCTACATCCAAATATTGCCAGATGGATCAATGCGCCAGGTGGTCCAAGATTAAAAGCAATAATCGCGACCATTATCGGAATTATACTCATAGTTATCGCTTTTATCATCGAGATACCAATGGAGTAATAAAATGAAAAAAGTAACAATAACACTCAGTGAAGAAGTCTGGAAATGGTGGAAAGATAATCCCTGGATTAACCTATCACAACTTGCAGAAAGGGAACTGAATAGAATAAGAGCACTTGAAGAACGAGTTTTAGGAACCTGCCCAGAATGCGGAAATCCTAAGTTAAGATTTGATGGTAAAACCTATCGATGTTCAAAATGTGGGCATACTTACAGGTGATTATATGAAGTTCTGTCCAAAATGTGGATCATCAAACATCGAATGGGTTATACCACAAACTTGGTCTAAGTGGGAATGTAGAGAATGCGGATACATTGGAGTATTTATTGTTGAAGATGGGAAAATTGCAGATGAAATACGCAAGGAATATCTTAAAAACAAAGATAAGATTGAGGATTGAAGGTATTAACTATGATGGTTGCTACAACTGATACACTTCCAGGGCGTGAAGTAAAAGAAGTACTTGGTGTGGTTTTTGGATCATGTGTACAAACAAAACATATTGGAAAGGACGTACGAGCTGGATTGAGAAGCGTAATAGGTGGAGAATCCAAAGCATACACAGAGCTAATGGAAGAATCAAGACGAACTGCCATGCAACGTATGATTGAGGATGCAAAGAAGCTTGGTGCTGATGCAGTAATTGGCATGAGATATGCAACAGCACAAACCATGGCAGGAGCTGCTGAATTAATAGCTTTTGGAACCGCTGTAAAAACCCACTAAACAATTGAGGAGAGGAAAAATATGGCTGCAGTGGAGGTAAAGAATTTAGTTAAACACTATGGATCAATTGAAGCTGTAAAAGGAGTTTCATTTACAATAGATAAAGGAGAAATCTTTGGGCTCATAGGCCCCAATGGCGCTGGTAAAACCACTGTATTGCGGATTATAGCCACCTTACTACAAATCACATCCGGAGCAGCAAAGATATTGGATTATGATGTAGAAAAACAGCCGAATGAAATTCGAAGGTTCATTAGTTATCTTCCCGAGGACGCCGGTGCATACAAGACTCTTACTGGCAAAGCATATCTACAATTTATTGCAAACTTTTTTGATGTGAAAAAAACACAAGAAATGGTTCAAAAAGGAATTGAAATTGCAGATCTTGATGAAAGAATAAACGATAAGGTTGATACATATAGTAAGGGAATGAAACGTCGATTGCTTGTAGGCAGGACTTTGATGACTAATCCAAAACTTGCCATTCTTGACGAACCGACCTCTGGACTTGATGTAGTGAACGCACAAGAGGTACGAAGAATCATCAAAAATACGGCCAAACAAGGAGCTGCCGTCTTACTTTCATCACATAACATGCTGGAGGTTGAATATCTCTGTGACAGAATATCCTTAATTGCAGAAGGAAAGATCGTTGAGGAAGGTAAACCGGATGCATTAATGAAGAAATATGATGCAAACAACATTGAAGAAGTCTTTACAAAGGTGGTACAATGAGTGCGCTGGGAAACATCATCAAAAAAGAAATGAAAGAATTGCTTACACCAGCGACAATTCTCCCCATAGTTTTTGTAGCAATAATATTTGGATCAATGGGAAATGTAATTGGAGGGCTTGAAGAAGAATCTCAAGAAGTTCCAGTTATTGGATTTATTGATGTTGACAACAGCAACCTTTCTTCAATAGTAACGTCAATTTTGAATGACTATGCTGATGTCGTCTTCAACTCATCAAATATCAATGACAAACAAGAAGGATTAGAAACAATCGAACGAGAAGATGGTGCAGTGCTTTTTATCATTCCGCAAAATTTTACAGTAAATATACGCAATGAAACTCCCAGTGAAATTGAAATCTATTGGATTATGAAAGGTGCAGGCATCACAGATGCAATATCATCAGGTGCTGTTGAACAGTTGATATACACTATTAATACAAACATATCCAGAGAACTTATCCAGGAAAATGCTACAGTAAATGCAACGCTCGCACTAAATCCAACTGTAAGAAATGAAACAACTTACTTTAAAGGAAAAGAAATGCCTGGACTATCACCTGGTGCTATAGTTGGTATGTTATCATCTCAATCAATGCTTATTCCTATTGTTATGATGATGATCATCATTATGGCAGGCAACATGGTCATCTCATCAATGGCACTTGAAAAAGAAAACAAAACATTAGAAACATTACTTACTCTTCCTGTTAAGCGAACAAGTATTGTAACTGGAAAGATTGTGGCAAGTGCCATTATTGGTTTACTACTATCAATCATTTATATGATTGGCATGAGTTATTATTTCCAAGGGTTTGGAATGTCTGGAGAAGCAAATCTTGCTGATTACGGCCTTGTATTAACATCCCAAGATCTTGTATTAATTGGAATTTCACTCTTTATTACTTTGATTGCAGCGCTTTCCTTGTGTATGCTATTAGGAACATTTGCAAAGAACTACAAGAGCGCACAAACACTAACAGTTCCAATATCCATGCTCGCCATGGTACCAATGTTTATAACAATGTTCGTAGATTTTGACACTCTGCCACTTGCATTGAAGACATTACTTTTTGCCATACCTTTCTCTCATCCAATGATGGCTCCCCGAGCTCTTCTTTTCAATGATTACCTACTTGTCATTGGTGGAATAATATACGTTGCCATCTTTGCAATAGTAACCATCAGTATCGTCGTGTGGGTTTTCAAAACAGATAGGCTGCTTACTGGCAGTATAAAGAAAAAAAGAAACAATAACTTGAAGGGAAAATTATTCTCTATGAGAAGGTTCAGATAAACAGATCATTTTTTAGTTTCCCAATAAGCCGCCTCGTTTATAAATCTCAAGCTGTACTTTCGAAAAGGGTTTTGCATTGTAGGTTTTATTCTGTATTTTATCGTATATTTCTCCAGTTTCAAAATTAACTGATATTTCATCTTTATCTTTGATTTTTTCTATTATATCTTCGGCAAGCATTATCGGCATTGCGCTGTTGATGGCGTTTCTTTCATATATCGAGCCGAATGACTCTGCGATAATAACGCTTACACCTAATGCTTTGAAACAATCTACAGCCTGCTGACGAGAGCTACCGCATCCAAAATTCTTACCTACGACAATAATATCTCCTTCTTTTACTTGTTTAGCAAAAGTCTCATATCCTTCCAAGTTATCAAAAGTATATTGCCCCATTTCATTGATATCCGTAATCGAGAGATAACGATTGTGATAGATCATATCTGTGTCAATATTATCCTTTTTAATTACCCATGCCCGACCTTCGACATGAGTCGGTCGGGAGAACTTAATTTCCTTTTTAACGCCAGAAACTTTATGCGTAATCTCCGGACGGCCTATTGATGCTGGTTTTTCAGGTATGCTATCTGCTGTGGTAATAAATCCAGCAACAAGTGATGCTGCAACTGTTGCTGGGGACGCAAGATAAATATCTCCTTTACCTTGTTTACCAACAAAGTTACGATTACCAGATGATACTGCTATCTCTCCAGGTCCTGTCTGTCCAATTTGACCTGCAGCACATCCAGCACAACCTGCAGATCCGACAAGAGCACCAGCATCTTTAAAAATCGAAATTAAGCCTTCTTCGAGACACTTCTTCCATATCTTATCAGTCGAAGGAACAATCTTAAGAACTCTACTTGGAGCGATTTTTCTACCTTTTAAAATCTTAGCAACGGCTCTCATGTCATCCATACGTCCATTCGTACAAGAGCCGATAAAACCAGAATCTACCTTTGTTCCAGATACTTCCTCTACACTAACAACATCTTCAGGATGCCCGGGACGAGCAATCATGGGACCGATTCCACCGATATCTATCTCAACAATCCTCTCATACGACACATCTTCATCTGCTTTTACGCCATCAACAGATGGAAATAAAATGATAATTCCGCCCATCTCTGTGGCCATCGATGCCATCGTAATTCTACCATCAAGTGAAAGTAAGTCAACATACTCGCCATACATCTCAGCAGCATAACCAAGGAGACCATTGGCACCAAATTCTTGAAGCATTCTAAGAACAATATCCTTGGGAGTCGCAGTTGACGAAGGATTACCTTTTAAAACAATCTTTACTGTTGGAGGAACTTTGAACCACACTCTACCATGAGCCCAAGCATGAGCAATATCCCTGTCACCCATTCCCTGGCCAAAGGCACCGATGGCACCCAAAATATTAGCATGAGAATCAGTAGAAACAATTGTTCCTCCAGGCTTTGCAATGTCTTCGTCAATAACAAGATGGGTACCAATGCCTGAGTTTATGTCAAAAACTTTAACACCATTTTTTCTGGCAAAAAGCCTACAAATATGTTGATTAGCTGCATATTTTTGATCGGAACCACCAGGGTTACAATCAAAAGTAAAAAACGTCTTACCGGGATCATCCAGAGATAGATTGTTTCCCTCAAGATTTTTTATAACATTTGCTCCGCCAAAATCCCTAGCTGCACGAACATCAATTTCAATATCAATGATATCTCCAACGTTAGCTTCACTCTTGGAATGGCTCTCAAAAATCTTCTGAATCATAGTTTTGCTCATTCTAATCCTCCCATCATATAATATTAAGGAATATCTTTTTCCTCAGGTCCATCGTACTCACATTCCACCGAAAACATCTTCCGCATTGGTTTTTGCTCTGTTTGTTCCTCATATACCTGAGCTGTAAGACCTGCCACCCTACCAAGCAAAAAGAATCCTTTTCCAAGTCGCCAGTCAAAACCCATATCTGAAATAATTGCTGCTATAGCACCGTCAACGTTAATTGGGAGCTTTTTACCAGTTGAGTTTTCAAGCTCAACCTCAATTGCTTTTGAAAGGTTGATATTATCACCTGAAATTTTTAATTCTTCAGCAAGTAAGAAAAGTCTTTTAGTTCTAGGATCAGAGGTATGAACTCTATGACCAAATCCAAGTATACGTCTGTGCTGCTCTTTTGCTTCTTTAACAAGAATCTTTGCCATCTCATCAATTGTTTTTTCTTCATCTTTCATACGAGACAAGTCTTCTTGCAAGAATTTTGCACCCTTTTCGATGGCACCACCATGTGCATCTCCAATAGATAGAATTCCCGCGGCAACGGCAGTTGGAAGAGGAACTTCACCAGATGCAACAACTCTAGATGCCATTGCTGAGGGAGGGGTTACACCATGATCAATACACGCTGTTAAAATCGCATCCATCATCGCCCCATGCTCTTTAGATGGCAATTCTCCCTTGAACAAAAGATAAACAACATGAGGAAATGGAATGTTTCCAATTAAATCCTCCTGGCGATATCCTTTCGTAACAAGATGATTAGGCTCTACCTTTGTAATCTTGGTAGTCCATTTCATTATATCACTCCTTTACTTTCTTTATTACATCTAATATAGTTCCATCAAACCATTTTGTTATCCCAACAAGCTCATCAGTAAATTCCAATTCCTGTGGACCGCCAGTTGCATCATATGCTGTATTCTTAAGATCTTCAATAGGAACAACGTCTAGTTTGCCTTTTATTTTTTCAAGTAAATCCTTTCGTTTAGGGTTTATTGCAATCCCTTCATTTGTTATAATTGCATCTACTACATCTCCAGGAGTTGAAATTGTTGTAACCTTCTCCCTCACTATTGGAGTGGTTTTTCTAAAAACAGGACAGCTGATAATACAAAGTGATGATCCTGCTGCTGTATCCTGATGACCACCAATTCCGTGCAGGAGTCTTCCATCGCTATGAGTGTTAACATTCACATTGAAATTAACATCAACCTCTGTTGCACCAAGCACCACTGTATCCAGCCCATCTATTGTCCTACCCTTGGATGTGGGATCAGCATAATGACCGATATCTGCAGGAAGGCCGAGGTCTTCTTGAATAAATTTTACAGAATAATCATCAAAAACCTGAGAATAATATATATTTTTTACACGTCCGGCCTTGTAGATATCACATATCAACTTTGTTAGACCACCCGTAGCAGTCGATGCTACTATATCTTTTTCTTCAAGTCTTTCACCAAGGTATTTCATAGCAGCCAGTGAAATACCTCCGGCTCCTGATTGAAAAATCATTCCATCTTTGATAAGCCCTGCAGCATCCATTAAATCAACACAGTCATGTGCGATCTGCAATTTCATTGGATCTTCCGTGATTTTTGTTGTACCAAACGTTATATTTTTAGGATCCCCTATTTTATCAACTTCAGCGACACAATCAACATGTCTCTCCTGAATTTCTTGCTGTATACAAGGATATTCAACAATATTGTCTGTGACAACGATAACATGATCTGCATGCATCGCATCAACTTGTGAATATGATATTGGGCCAAATGCACTCTCTCCAAAAATACCAGTACAGTTTCCACATTCATCTGATGCAGACGCCCCTATGAAAGCAATATCAACATGTAATTCATTCGTTTTTATAGCAGCCCAGCGACCACCATGCGATCGAAGTACTACTGGAAATGAAAGGGGGTTCTTAGAAATATAATCCCCAACAATTCCGTTAATGCTTCCTTCAATTCTATTGACAACACCCTCTTTTATAAAATCAATAACCGGTTCGCAAACGTTAAACATTGCAGTCTGAGCCATTCTAATATTTTTTATACCAAGATCACGCGCAGCGGCAAGCGTCATGTTGATTATGTTGTCACCATTTCGAAGTTGATGATGAAAAGAAAGAGTGTCTCCATCTTTAATACCACATTTTTTTAGAGCCTCGGTCAAACTGATAACCTTTGAATTATAGGTATGTTTTTTTGCCCCAGCAAATGGTTTTATGGTTTTTCCAGCAATTTCAGTTTCTACAATTCTACCTGCAGAATTTTTTACCTTCATCTATTCACCATCGATTTTCTGATATGAAAATCTATAAAATCACAATGGTGAACAATATATGACCCCGGGGATCTCTCAGTTTTATCACCTTCATGCGAATGAGCATAGATGATATGAACAACTTCATCTGGGAGACCGCATTCCTTCGCAAGTAATGCGCCAGATACAGGATGGCGAAACTTCTTCCCATATTCACTCTTTACGAATTTCCCATCTTCCAATGCATATTCAAGTAGTTTACCTACATCATGTAATAAAGCTCCAGAAATCAAATGATCTTGGTTTAGAAGTTCATCTCTTTGATCCATAATGCATTTTGTAAGATTTGTAACTCTTTTTGTGTGATCAGTCAAACAACCTGAATTTTCAAATAGAAGGGTAAACGGAGCGTCTTCAATATTTTTCCAACCGCCAATATCAGTTGCTTTCATCCACACTTCAATAACTTTATTTCTTAAATCAATATCTCCAATCCAGTGTAATTGTTTTGAAAAACAAGCTTTAATAGCATCTTTCTCTATCATAATTTACTCCTCAGAATTGTTTTTCTGTAATCCATATCTCCATTATTAACGTTCTCATTGAATAAAGAGATATAATTTTTAAAAAAATGTTGAAAAAATTATGAATATAACTACAATTAAAAACTACATGTGGGAAAGGTTGTTTATGCCATTCCAGCGATTATTTTGATTCTGTTACTGACAACAAATATTTCCATTACAGATTTCATCTCGTCAAGTTCTTGTTGGGTTCTTACCTCGCTGACTATTTTCATGTTTTTAATCACCACCTTTCTATGTTATACTCTGTAATTGATATTATATAAACTTATTGTGTAAATATGCCAAAATGTAAAAAGAGATATTTGGTAAAACTACATACCAAAAAGATATCTTAATAACGGGAGTAATCTCTGGAAATTTTCCATAATATTTAAGGACATTAGTCTACTTCTTGGCATGGTAACAGACAGTGGGTCTGACCATTCACTTTGCATTTCGTCTTCATTTTTTGCCTTAACTATTATATCATAAGATCCTTTTTCCTCCCATATATGATCTGCGCAGGCAATCTCTCCTGATGCAAATGGGCCTACCCATTCGCCATTTGTACCGTCGTCCCAGTCCCACCAATAATATAAATCATCTCCATCAGGATCAGTGGTACTTGTGCAGTAGGTGTATTTTTCTCCTGGTTGCCCATTTGTTGGACCTGTTGGTCGAGTGGGTTTATCTGGTCGTATATCACCAGGATCTTTGATATTTAGTTCTGGATCGCCGAATAAATTGGTTTGATAGTAGCACCATCTCATTCCATTCTCATCGATTCTCCAGACATTATCCTCTTTGGAATAATGACTTGCATGACCAAGTGCTTTTATGTCTTCTGTGAACAACGCTTTGAAGAACGATTCATCATAGGCGCCAGATGGCGATTCAATACTATCTTCACTCCCTAACCCGTATCGTGCGTTTAATATACATGCATATGCTCCATATTCTAATTCCGCTGTTAGAATCTCTGCAATGCAATCTTCGTCCACATATCCATACCAGCAATTCCAATTATCAAATGAACCTGTAAGGCATGAATGAGAGTAGATGAAGAAATGCTTTTCATTGGTTAGAGTTCTAATATCGTCACTATACATTTTCAGGATATAATTTTCATTTCCATGACCATCGTGATTAATAATTTGTACTGGTGAATCCCTAAGTCTATCAAGAAGATCTGATGGATGCCAATAATTTCCAGGTTCATCACGGTCGTATAATTTATCTAGATTGTATTGAGAAGGTATATACGGTTCTAAAAGGTCTTTATAACCACCGCCCCATGGGGAATAGAACTGTTCACCTAGATATTCTCCAATGAATAATACCTCAGATATATATGGGTCACTGCCTATTTGTTCGTACGCAAGAGTTTTCATTACAAAATTTGAAACTTCTTCTTCTGAATCAACACAGGCTCTGCCTACCCATACCTCAGAATACAGGTCTGCTTCATCAATCGATGCTGCATCATTTCGATCAGCGCATTCACCAAAATGCTCATCACAATCATAATTATAATTACCATTCAAACAAGCGTAATAAACGTCAGACGGAATATCATCTTCTTCTTCTCCTCTTAGATTACCAAGAGGCAGGCCAGTTTCATTTGCAAAGAGACCGCGTAATGGAATGATGTTATCCTCAGCGTTTTCGACATCAGCATCTCCGCCAAGTAGAACATAATCAGTTCCCCACTCAGTATATGCATATCTAATAAAATTCCGTATTTTTGCTTGTGTATTATCAAATAGTTCAAGGTTTCCGGTTATATCACTTTCATAAAATGGGTTTGATGAATTAGCATCGCCCCATGGGCCAAAAACACCATAGTCAGAATTGCTTTCAATTTCTTCAACAGTTACAATTGCGGGGTTTAGCCCTTTTGAAAGTTTATAATCCATAAGATCTTGAAAGGTGTATTCGCCGTTGGAGTTTTTCAATTCATTGCTTGTTATTATGACATAATCATATGTTTCTAATGACTGTGACCTTTCATTTGAGCTGGATTTATAGGTATGAATATATGATGGATTATCTACAATATTTTCAACGAGTGCATAGTCCTTTGTAAGTCCACGAAATCCTCCATTAGCTGAAGATTCTTTTGTTTCGATAACGAGTTTCATATAGTCATAGAAAAAAATCTCTCCGGTATCTGAAACATATTGGATGGGATATAGATTTACATGTAAAATCGAAAATCCTCTATAAGAATAAACACCAAGATTTGAATAAAGGGAACTAGGAAATATATCGTCAGAATAAAAAGGAGTTGCCTTAACCGTATTTTGCTCTTTAACAACTTGGTGTGCGTTTATTAACGGAACAAGTCTTCCACCAACTTCAATATTAAAATTATTGCCTAGACTAATTTTTTCAGATGAAAAGATTTCGATATTCTTTACATCTCTACCCTGCGGCAATAGTATTCTTAATGGTTTAACAGGTAAACATGGTTTTCTAAAATCATGAGCATTAGGCAATCCATCTATTGCTACTCTCTTGTAAATATCGCCTTTAACCTCTATATTTTCAAATTGTGGTTCTGAAAAAGAAAAATCAAATACAATATTATTATCTTCAACCTCATGGTTTATTCCAAAAACTGATGTCGTGGATGAAAACAAAAACAGCGTTAAAATTCCTATAGCAAATAATTTACCAATATTTCTCATGAACTTTGCCCCTAACAATATATATTACTAGATATTAATTAAATTATTGGTTTTAAATCTTTGTGTAACTACCAAAACGAGAGCTTGATAGGGAGGGAGAAGAGGTGATTTAGAGGGGGTAATTGGATGGGTGATCTCTAAATTGAAAAATTGGGCTTCATCCCTTCCCAATCATTGCTAAATAAAGAAATTAAAAATGCTTTTAAGTGCCTTTTTCGTATGTGAATATGTATATATGTGTGCATCTCGTATGCTATCTACACCAAATCTCAATTATTTTGATATTAAAAGAGTATAAAGTAAATAATAGTTAGTTATATTCATCCCAGCTTTTCACTTCCAAGTTTTTAACGGAGGTACTACAAATAGCTTCAGTAAGCCTTTTTGCTAGCTGTAAATTAGTAATCAAAGGAACATCGAAGTCAACTGCTTTTCTCCTTATAAGATAATCATTGTCAAGTTCTTCTTTTTCAATATTTTTTGGAATATTTATGACTAAATCAATTTTCCCATCAGCTATATAACTAAGAGTATTTGGTTCTTTATTCTCCGAAGGCCAGTGTAAAATCTCTGCTTTGACGCCATTGGCTTTCATAAAATCAGCTGTTCCTTTTGTAGCATAAAACTTAAAACCCATTTCAGCTAATTTTTTAGTGCTTTCTAAAAATTCTGCCTTGCAATTTATTGGCCCAGTTGACAACAAAATTGTTTTCTTTGGTAACCTAAAACCCACCGAAATAAAACTTTTCAGAAATGTCTCATTAAAATCATCACCTAAACAGGCTACCTCACCAGTTGAAGCCATTTCTACCCCTAAAATTGGATCTGAGCCTTTTAACCGGGTGAAGGAGAATTGTGGTGCCTTAATTCCAACGTAATCCAAATCAAAAGAAGATCGATCTATGCGTGGGGCACTTCTATTCATAATGATCCTAGTGGCTAAATCAACGAAATTTATTTTGAAAACCTTGGAAACAAATGGAAAACTTCTTGAAGCCCTAAGATTACATTCTATAACTTTAACGTCATTATCTTTGGCAATAAATTGTATGTTAAAAGGACCAGTTATCTTCAAAGATCGCGCAATTTTCTTTGCAATTATTTTGATCCTTCTCATTGTCTCCAAGTAAGTTCTTTGAGGGGGTAACACCATTGTTGCATCCCCTGAATGTACACCAGCATTCTCAACATGCTCGGAAATTGCATAACAATAAAGATCACCTTGTTTAGCAACAGCATCGATCTCTATTTCTTTAGCCCCTGTTATAAACTTACTTATAACGACAGGATGTTTCTTACCAATTTCAGAGGCTTTCTTGAGATATTTTCGAAGCTCATGTTTACTTAAAGCAATGCTCATCGCAGCGCCACTGAGCACATAACTTGGCCTGATAAGAACGGGATAACCTACCTCGTCTGCAAACTCCTCAGCATTCTCTAAACTTGTTAATTCCTTCCATTCAGGTTGATCTACGTCTAATTTGTCTAACAGTTGGGAAAACTTATGCCTATCTTCAGCATGATCAATATCAAGAGGTGACGTCCCAAGTACCGGAACACCAACATTATGTAATGGTAAGGCTAAATTATTGGGTATTTGACCACCCATTGAAACAATTACTCCTAAAGGATTTTCCTTATCATAAATATCCATGATTCTTTCAAAAGTGAGTTCATCAAAATACAGTTTATCACAGATATCATAATCTGTACTAACTGTTTCAGGATTGCAGTTTATCATTATAGTACGATATTTCAAATTCCTCAACGCTGCTACTGAATTAACACAACACCAATCAAATTCTACTGAGGAACCAATCCTATAGGCTCCACCACCTAAAACTATGACCTGGTTTTTTTCTTTGAAATCAAGGTCATCCGCACAACCATTATATGTTAGATAAAGGTAGTTAGTCTTCGCTGGATACTCAGCTGCAAGAGTATCTATTTGTTTTGCATATGGTATAATACCAAGTCGAATTCTTTTCTTTCTAATTGCTAGCTCATTACTTTTTGTAAGTATCGCTATTTGTAGATCGGAAAAACCTTTTTGTTTCGCCTCTTTTAACAAAGACGAGGGTAGATTTTTAGGTTTATAACGTTTCAATTTTTTCTCTATTTCTACGATATTTTTTATCTTATATAGGAACCAAGGGTCTACATTGGATAGTTTGTATATTTTTTCAGCAGAGTATCCTCTTTTGATTGCCTCGGCAAGTGCAAACATTCTTTTATCAGTTGGTTCTTTTAATTCCTTATCCAAGTCATCAAACGTAAGGTCGTTACAAACAAGGCCGTTCATACCAACATCTAACATTCGTATTGCTTTTTGGAGTGCTTCTTCGTATGTCCTTGCAATCGCCATTATTTCTCCAACGGATTTCATTTCAGAACCTATTCTTCGCCTGACTTTTCTGAATTTTTGTAAATCCCATCTAGGATACTTTAGAACAACATAGTCAAGTGCTGGCTCAAAACAAGCTGATGTCTCCTTAGTAATAATATTTTCTACCTCAGTTAAACTATGACCTAGAGCAAGCTTAGTCGCGATAAAAGCCAATGGGTAACCTGTTGCTTTTGAAGCCAAAGCAGAGCTTCTACTAAGCCTAGCGTTGACCTCTATTATCCTGTAATCTTCTGACTTAGGGTCTAGCGCAAATTGAATATTGCATTCACCAATAATTCCAAGGTGCCTTATCACCTTTATAGAAATGGCTCTTAGTTTGAAATTTTCAGAAGCTGTTAATGTTTGCACTGGAGCTACAACAATACTTTCACCAGTATGAATGCCCATAGGATCAACATTTTCCATTGAACAAACAACGATGCAGTTGTTGTAACGATCCCTCACAACTTCGTATTCAAGCTCCTTCCAACCGCCACAATACTCCTCTATCAAGATTTGCTTTGTAAATGAAAAAGCTTTACTTGCTATTTCAACTAACTGTTTTTTATTGTGAGCAACTCCTGAACCTAAACCACCTAACGCATATGCAATCCGGCACATAACCGGGAAACTGATTTTTTCTGCTACTTTTACTGCTTCATCTACACTTGTTACAGCTTTGCCATATGGAACTTTAAGACCGATCTCTCTTATTTTTTTGACAAAGAGGTCTCTATCTTCTGTATTTAAGATAGAGTCAACAGGCGTCCCAAGGACTTTAACATTATATTTCTTTAAAATGCCTTTTTCAGCGAGTTCAACGCCGACATTTAATGCTGTTTGCCCGCCAAAACTAAGTAATATTCCACCAGGTTTCTCCTTTTCAATAACCTTTTCAACAAAATTAACATCAATTGGTAAAAAATACACTTTATCAGCTAAATAATCCGATGTTTGAATCGTTGCAATATTTGGATTAACTAAAACAGTTTTGATACCCTCCTCTTTCAATGCTTTAATCGCCTGGCTACCGGAATAGTCAAACTCACCGGCCTGGCCTATCCTTATTGCACCTGATCCTAAGATGAGAACTTTTTTTATCTTCACCTTTTTGTTATTAATCATCTCATCGACCTAATAAACAAATCAAACAAGAACTCAGTATCATCGGGCCCTGGTGATGCCTCTGGGTGGAATTGTGTACCAAAAAACGGTTTTGATATATGATTAATGCCCTCATTTGTTTCATCATTATTGTTATAAAACCATTCCCGCCAATCCTCAGGCAACGTATCAGAATCAACAGCATAGCCATGATTTTGTGAAGTAATATAACACCTCTTGGTTCCTGCCTCAACGCATGGCTGATTTTGACTCCTATGCCCATATTTTAATTTATACGTATTAGCGCCAGCTGCAAGTGCCAATATTTGTGAACCAAGGCAAATACCAAGAATTGGAATATTTTTAGATAGAGCGATTTTAACATGCTTTATTGTTTCATTGCACTTTTTAGGATCACCCGGTCCATTTGATATTACAACGCCATCTGCCTTTTCTTCAAAGAAATTGTAATCCCATGGAACTCGCATTACAGTAAAATTTCTCCTTAAAAAAACCCGTATGATATTATTTTTCGTACCACAATCAACAATTACGATTCTTTTTTTACCTTTTTTATAAATAATAGGTTCTTTAATGCTAACTTCTGATGCTAGGTTTCTTTTATTTGGATTCTCAAACGTAATATTTTCTTTATCATAAACGATTTTTCCAAGCAATGTTCCTTTCTTTCTCAATTTCTTAGTTAGCTCTCTTGTATCTACATTATATATTCCTGGAATGTTATGTTCTTTCATCCATTCTGATAAAGATTTTTTTGCATTCCAATGAGAATATTTATCAGAATAATTGGCAATTATCAAACCCTGGACTTGAATTTTGTCTGATTCAAAATATTTTAATAAGTTGTCTTCTTTTTCATTTTCTGGGACGCCATAGTTGCCAATCAATGGATATGTTAAAACCAATATTTGCCCTCTATAAGATGGATCAGTTAAGCTTTCTGGGTAGCCAACCATTCCTGTATTAAATACAACCTCTCCGGTTACCACTTTTTTAGAGCCAAAGGAATATCCATGAAAGACAGCCCCATCTTCAAGAATAAGTTTAGACGGCTGCCTCTCCAATCCCATATTTTAAAATCCCCTTGTCAGTATGCAACATCTATTTAAGTAATAAACTATAAATTTTAGTGATTTAGAATATTAGCAAAAATTTGAGAATTTAGATTTTTAGAAAATTAGTCTATTTTTACAGATGATATACATTTAATTATGTTCTGGTAACAGTTGTAAAGCAAAGTTTAATAATATAATAACCGTAGATATTTTAATATAAACATAATATATAGCGGATGAAAAATGAATCTTAGAAAAAGAAAGATCGATGCAGTGATCATAGTAATCATGATAGTCATAGCTGGCTTTATTTTATATAAAATAGGCTATGTGCCAAAAATAGAAGAATCAGATATTCCAGATATTCAATTCATTAAAGACGATAAAAACAGGACTTTAACTGTGGAATCGGTAACAAAGCAGGTACTATGGATGGAGGATATTGAAATCGAAGGCACCTGTGATAAATCTAATCTTGGGAGATATGTTGAAGAAGGAGATCAAATCACAGATTGCATTGGAACCATTAACATATGGTATAAGCCAACTGAAACCCGGCTTTATACTTACAAATTTGCCTTAATTCCAAAATTTCCAAGTTCTATAATACCTGGTAATATGAGGGATGTTTCTCCACTAGATGAAGGAGTTCATTTTAACAAGATTGCTAACATTAGAGAATGGTGGTACTTTACAGTTGTATTTAGTGAGGATAGCGAACTACCGGGCTGGGTGGCAACAATTGGTTTTTGCCATATGGCCTGGGGTGATTTAAGAGGAACATTTAAACCTGACGTCCTAGTTGTAACGCTTCACAGCCCTGACGGAAAAGAATATGGAGGGATGATAAACAAACAAAGAAAAGAAATACTCGGGATACTAGGCCCTCCAACATTAGAAGCAAACTCTCCAGGTGTTGACTTAAAATATGAAGATTCATGGGCAAAAGGTGAAGCGCCTAGCTGGCATGTTCACGCTGAAGATAAAAATATAGACCAAGAAAATGAAATTATCATAGACTTGGATTATTTCGCACATGCTTCTCCGTTATGGATTCATAGTAGCAGACCAATCGATATGGGAAATGGAAATATTGCTAACTACATTTTCATGGGATGTGATGTTACTGGTACTGTGAAGCTAGATGGATTAGAATTCAAGGTAAAAGGAACTGGACATCATGAACACTCTTGGTCCCTGGGGATCGTAAAATTTGCTTTCAAAGGATGGGATTGGGTTCACATCTCACTAGATAACGGATGGAACATATACTATAGCAAATACTACCGAACAAGGCAGATACTATCAACTAAAACAACAAAAATCAATCCATTTGCTGCACTAGTTATCACAACAGATCAAGGAGAAAAAATTACTAAACTGGAAAATATTGATATTACAATAAAAAATTCAGATAGGCTGTTTCTACTTTTAAAAATGCCATCGGAGATTGGAATAATTGCTAAACCAAGTATTACTCAAATATTGTTAAAAACATACGAAATAAAATTGGATATCGACATCACAGCTGAAAACACTTATGAAAAAACATGGAAATTCCCGACATATGTAGGAATGAAAGTAGGGATGATTAATGTCACTGGAACTATTAAATGGTCTGATGACGAAGGTATCCATGAAATAGATCTAAATGGTATTGGTACCACTTGGAATATGAGAAGGTTCTAGTTATTTTCTGAGTGAAATAAGGGAGGTAATATATATTTATTTTTTAGTTTGGTTTCCTTGGTTTTTCCTTTAACTCAGATGATACATATTTAAGCATTTTTTTAGGGCGTAAAAGATCCAGGAAAAAATCGAGATCCTGTTTGTTAAACTCCTTCAGTACAATCAATATTCCAAGATAAGATACTGTGCCTACCCCAATGAACATAAGTAGATGATACCAATAAATAGATGGGAAGAACGAAGCACGGAAAGCCAGGCAGTACAAAATAATTCCTGCAATTAGACCAGCGATAATGTGACGTGGTGTATGGCTTTGTAGTATGTTTATTCCTGTCAACTTTTTTACAGCGATTCTCAGTAAAATAAATCCGACTAGAGCAGAAATAACTGTTGCACCTGCTGCACCTGCCGCACCATTTATTCCAAAAGATGAAAGAAGCCCATCCTTAGGTATAAACAGATAATTTAGAATGATACTTATTAAACAAGTAGCTATCCCGATTTTTGTTAAAATACTTGGTTTATCCATGCCTTTTATTAAAGAGCTATATGGGCTATTAAGACATGATATAGAAATAAAAACTGCTAATATAATAAGTACTGATGCTGCTGGTAAAAACGCATCACTCATTACTATATTAATAAGTGGGTTCGCTAGCACCATTATTCCTATTAGTATAGGGATTGTTATCATCGAAATATATCGCTCTGCTAAATGGGTTGTTTGTTTGATTTTATCGAAATTTTTATTTGAGCAGTATTCTGATATTGACGGAAACAGAACAGCAGAAACAGATGCTGGAAAAACTGTAACAATGCCAACTACTGCCACCATTGTGAAATAATATCCCACTTCGACTGAAGACCAAAAATACCCGATCATTAACATGCCAACATTCTGAGAAATTATTCCAATAATAGGTAAAAACATCATTGGCATAGCAAAGGAAAAATAACTTTTAAATAACTTCCAACTAGGTTTTTTCAAAGGGTATTTTCTAAGGAACCACATTCCTATAAGAAATGTCGCTATCCAACTGATTAGATATATTGCTGCTAAGGACTCAACTGCATGATCTGCAATAAACTGTTGGAGTGATTGAAGATAACTTGGCCAAATAAACGCAGGGGAAATACCTGCTATACTAACTCCAGCTATGGCAACTAGAACCACAAAAGGCAATCCAATTATACGTCCGATGATAAAAGGAAATTCTCGCTTCACCATCTCTTTTTTACCTGTAAAAGTAATAATTGGAATGGACAAAAGATTTGAAATGATATTGAAAATCAAAAAAATAAATATTATCGATTCTGTGGTAGTATCATAAAACTCTTCGTGAGCTGTAATTTTCAATATAAATATAGTGATTAATGCAATAGCTGTCATTAAACCTGTAAGAATTATTTTAATTGTAGCAAATGTTCCTATACAAGTACCTAAATCTCTTCCTTCTGAAATTCTTTTAATGTGTGCTGCATTAAAACCAAGGTCAGCTACAATGCTGAATAATGCAAGAAAAGACATTGTGAAACCAATAATGCCAAGAGCCTCAGGTGCAAAATCTCCCCAAAGTTTTACTATTATAATAAATTCAATCCAGCTGACAAACCGGAGAAGGAAGCTTGATATTGCAATGAAAAGCGATTTTCTAGCAATCATAGCTAAATAACGTCTAATAAAAAAATATTATATTAAATGAATGGGAAAAGTAAACTTTGCATCAAAAAAACTTTTTTAAACTGATTTCATCTCAACAATACCATTATCCGCATCCAAAAATATTGTATCGCCATCTTTTATTTTCTCGATTTCAACCTGATCTACACATGGTATGCCTGCTAGTATTACACCTGTTGCAACTATTGTTTCTGTTTCTTTGTTAATAATACCTGCTGGTGCTACATCATTTTTCTTTAAACCATAAATCACGTATGATCCAACAGTTGACCCTTTACCGCATGGAAAAACAAGAATTTTATCAGTTACACATTTACCTTCAAGAGGATGACCTTTTTCAATAACAATCCCTGTTTTAATATCAATTCCGCCATAGAAACCAATTGGTTCGGAGGAAACTATTGCCACCCCCTCAGCTTTGCCGGGAGATATCATTCGTCCTTTCATAATTGCCCCTCCACTAGATCATTAATATTTGCAAAACAAACTTCTTGTTTACAAAAACCTGGTAAATAGTTAGCTGCTTTGCCAGAGTTAACGCCAGTTGTTTTGTATCCCATTTGTTCAATAGGCGATACAACCATACAGGTATCAGCTACAACGCTCCCACCTGCCTTTGCAATTATTTCATTATAACCCATCCGCTCTGCTGCCTCTTTTACCATCCGTGATGTGCATATCCATACAGGTTTTTTCAAGTGTTTACCTTCAAGCTTATCTGCAAGCGTTGAAATCTCGCGAAGAGATGCATGAGGACAACCAAAGATTACAATATCAGGATCCTTTCCCGTGTTTAGTTTATCATATGTTTCTTTAATCTCTTTTTTATCAACGGAGATTGTCTCCAGGCCATCTTTTTTAACCAAGTCTGCTTCAGGTGTAAGTCCTTCAATATGATAAAGTGCAACCGCACCAGATGCGGCCATTGCAGCCCCAAGAGCCTTAAGTTGATCAGTATTTGCATCTTTTATACCTGTAAAATAAGGAATTTTGTTTTTGACTTGTTTACCTACATAATATCCAAGAGCGCCAAAATCTGAGTTGAAATTAAGATCTGCATCTACTTTGATTTTAATTGTTGGCTGTCTTTTCTCCCAAAGATGTAAACCATAGTTTGGAGTAACACCACAGATAGCAGCAGCAAGAGCAGAAGGACCGCCTTCTCTATTTGTTCTAGCACCTATAACAGAATTTGAGAATGACACAGCAGAGGATTCTGACCAAGCAATATGTTCTCGGAACCGAGGTAGATTACCAGCAAGATATGGTGTACATGTAGCTGTTACAACTATACCCATGCTTCTAAAAGCATCCATAATACGAAGCTGGTTCTTTGCAAAATCCTTTGGAAAACCAAGTTTCTCCCAGTCTTCAAGATCCATACCAGCTGGATTCAGGTAAGTAATTACCTTTACCTTGGCACCTTTTGAAGCTAGATCCTCAAGAAACTCAGTACCAGGATCCCCGACGGATTTGTAAGAGACCCCTGCAACTTGAACAGAGCCAACAGGAATCATCTTATCAGCACCATATATATCACCAAGACGTACAAGCAATCTGAACAATCGACTCATTACTTCCCCTTTTTCACCATCAAAGATTTTTTCTTCTTCTTTAGTTAAATGCATTTTACTAACTCCTTACAATTATTTACGAGTAAGTCAATTTCTTCTTTTGAAGCATTATCTACATGAACCCCGCCAAGTGAAACAACTTTGGTTTTATATTTTTTACATGCAGTTTCAGCAATTGGTTGTAGTACTATATCATCAAAATGTCCTTCTAATCGTATTACCTGGGGTTTTCTCCCGGGTTCACAGATAACAATGCCACCTATGTGAGATCGTTCTCCACCCCCAAGGATATAAATTAGATCATCATCAATCTTTTTTTCTTCAAGAAAAACCTTGTATTTTCCCTCACCGGAGGTAATCATTTATATCAACTTTTTTATATTTGACAACATCATATCTGCTTTTATCAACATCTGCTGGAATGGTTGCATCAAATCCAATCTTAGTTGTAAGCGTTTTCTTCCCAGGCTCGTGTTTACCAGAAGGGTCAAGTGAACTACCTGATTGACCAGGTTTTACAATCATATCCTTGTCACCCTGAAAACGTGTTGCCATAGCCCATTCAACTGCATTAGAATTGAAAATATCAACATCTTCATCAACGATTGTGACATGTTTCATGCTTTTATGACCATTGAAAGCTGCCTCTATTGCTTTTTTACCATCATCTGGATGTTTCTTTTTAATTTGAACGACACCATGAAGCCAAGAACCGCCTCCCATTGTGACAAGCACATTTTTACATTCAACAACTTTACTTACTTCATCGTAAATGGTTGGTTCTTTAGGCATACCCATTAGAATCTTATGCTCCAGTCTTCCAGGAATCAAGGCCTGATACATAGCATCTTTTCTATGCGTGATGCAGTCGACAACAAAAACAGGCTCCTGTCTCTCAAAGTCCCGCGTCTCAGTTAAATCAACAAAAGGTCCTTCACGATCAAGTTCTTTTGTAAGTCTCCCCTCTATAACAAACTCTGACTCAGCAGGTACTTCAAGGTCTTTTGTCACGCATTTAACAAGTGAAGTTTTATCAAGCGTATTTGCTATAGAAAACTCATCCACGCCAGAGGGGGGTCCAAGGGATGCTGCAATCATTATAGGAACTGAATTACCGATACAAACTGCCATCTCCAGATCACAATCAAGCTTATCATAGGTAGTTCTAGTCTGTCTTTTAGCAATTAAACGAGCAGTAAACTTGTTTTTACCGACCTCCATGAGACGATGATAAGAAACATTTCTACCGGTATCAGGATCTTTTATTGTAGCAACTGTTGCAGAACCATACCTACCTCCATCATCTTTTAGATGGAACAACAGAGGAAGTTTGCCAATATCTGGATCCTTAATTATTACTTCCTGGCAAGGTGCTTTATCAACCATTTCGGGTTTTTTTGGGTTACGAAGAGCATCAACCAGTTTAAACAACAGCTTATCCTTTGTTGTTCCAAGACCTTTAGCAATAATGTCTCGATTAGAGGTAATACCAGCAAAAATAGGGAAATCATATCCTTTTACATTTTCAAAAAAAACGGGTTTTTCATTAAGAGAATATATGATATTTGCAACCTCATACTTTACTGAAACCTCTTTTTTTATGCGAACAAGTTTATCTTTTTTTTCAAGTTTTGTAAGAAAATCACGAAGATTCATAAACTATACTCCTTCTCTTAATGCTCCGATAACAGTTTTCAAAGTTTGAAAACCTTCTTTCTCAATTGCATTTGCAACATCATCTTGTAAATCTCTTCCAGGAGTCAGAGCAATAATATTACCACCTAAACCTCCGCCTGTAAGTTTTGCACCAATAGCACCTTGATCTCTTGAGAGCTTAACAAGAAAATCAAGCTCTCTAGAAGAAACTTCTATTTGCTGCAAAAGTTTATGATTTTCATTCATTAGTTTTCCAAGTTCTTTATAATCTTCATTGATAAAGGCATTTTTTGCAAGATATGCAATATTTTCAGCTCTGTCAAATATTTCTTTATATTTTTCAGGGTTTTCTTCTTTTCTTTTCCTAACTCCTGTAACTGCAGCCGAAGTATTTGCAACCTTACCTGTGTTACCCATTACAATTTCTACTGGGACTGGAACAGATATTTTTTCCATAACTGGAGTATCACCCTTTTCAAACCATATAAGTCCACCAAATGTTGATGCAGTATTATCTATACCAGAAGGAGTTCCATGGTATCCTTTCTCTCCTTGGTATGCTATTTCGTTAATTTCTTCATCTGGAAGATTAAGATCAAAATGATCTGAAAGAGCCCTTGCAATCGCTACGCAGGAAGCAGCGCTTGCACCTATGCCACTAGCACAATACAAGTTACCTTCAAGCGTTATCTCGAGTCCGTTTTTGGATAAATCAATATCCATCTTTTTCAAAATTCTATTTATCGAGTCTTTTTGCTGCTCAATTTTATCTTCTTTATAGTTTGGAGTTGCTTTTCTATTATCATTAAGTTTCCAACCAGATTTATTAGTTTCTTCAATTTTTGCAACAGTATATTTACCTATTGCTGAAACAATGGCTGGTACTCCATATACTACAAAGTGTTCATTAAATAATATGGCTTTTCCAAAACCAACGCCCTCGCCCGTCATTTACATCACATAAAGTATCTTAGATTTTTCTTGTTGAAATACCATAATACGTTTATCTTTTTTATGATTGTGGTCTGAGATTTATATGTCAGAAACTTATTTAATTCAAATTTGTTATTGTATATTAGAAAAAATTGAAAAAAATAATGTAAAAAATAATAAAAATGGGGGATTTCGAAATAAAGGACAAATATACATTTATCGAGCGTTTTCATATAAAAAGAATAAATCTATTCTGGAAAATCGTGGATTGGCTAGCTTGTAAAATAAATTACCTAGCCAAAATATATGATAAAACAGTTGGAAATGAATACAGGAGAGAAAGAAAGAACTTTGTACTTTCAAAGGCCAAAAAAATTTTACATATAGGCTGTGGCTCTTATCCTATCACTGCAATGGTACTAGCAGAACTGGACAATGTGGACGTAGTTACAATCGATAATAACTCCCGAGCGATAAAACGTGCAAATCAAGTCCTCAAAAGAAAAAATCTAAATGGAAAGATAAGAGCTGAACTTGGAAATGGTATAAAATATCCATTAGACAAATTTGATACTATTATTATATCTGGTTGTTCAGTACCAAAGATAAAGGTTTTTGAACGTGTTTTAAAGGATGCGAAATCTAACTCAAATATTATACTAAGATCATCAATTGCAGATGCTGAGGGTTTTATCAAAAATTTGAATCCACCTCGAGGCATTTCAATTGTAAAAAAGATGGAAAATCATCTTTTCCCTTATTCTAAGTGGGGCTCATTCTTTATATATAAAAAATAGTTAACCCTTGTTTGTTATATTTTTCAAAACAGGTATGTTATTTTTTCTAGCTTCAGTTAATGAAACCAAGAAACCTAAAAAGCCTGTAAATATATCTGTAACAATGAATCCTACGAGTGTAAATACAAAGATTTTATGCTCAGCTACACCAAAAAGAGTTGAAAAAATTAGGATGGAAACTAGTTCTCTGGTTCCAAGACCTGCAAAGGTTATTGGTATATATCCAGCGATATTTGCTACTGGGAAAAGCAACAGAAAACTCAGATAAGAAATGTTAACTCCTAATGCCATAACAATGATGTATTCTTGAGAGAAAATTATTATCCAAGTCATAAAACTAAGTAAAAATGGTATAATTAATCGAGTAATTCTTGGGAAATCTTCATAGAAAGTATTTACAAATCCGTAATATGTATTTTTAAATTTCTTTGGAATTAAATATTTTACAAGAAATTTGAGTAGTTTTTCTCCTCTCTCTTTTCTTATAAAATATGTCACAATAAATATTGTAACAATAATCGCTACAATAATTATCATAAGAATTGTTCTAAACAGTCCGATTTCAGAAAACCTTTCTATTACCATTATTAGTCCAAAAATTATCATTACGTATATTGCAATTTGGCGTAATGTGACTTCGATTAACGTATTCATAAAAAGTTTACCATATCGTTCCCCTGTTTTTTCTTTCATATATGGAAGTCTCATGAGTTGACCTGCAAATCCTGGTGTAAAAGATGCATAGAAATAACCGATCATAAAAATCTTAAGGGACTGAAAAAAAGTTAGATGTATTTTTTGTTCTTTTTGTATCATTCGCCATGCATAGTTTCTAATTATTACTCTTGGAAGTGTAAGTGATAATGCTAAAATAATATAGATAGGATGAATTGATAGGAATGCGTTATTAATATTTTCCAGCCCTAGACTATAAACCAAGTATCCTAAGAGTACAATACCGATTAATGGGAGGAATTTTTTTGCATATTTGAATATTTTTTTTGCCACTGTAGAACGTATAAAGTGTTATCTTTATTTATGATTATGGAAAAAAGTAGAGTTTTTGGTTTATTATTGATACACTTGTAGATTTTTTAGTACTATGAAAAGTAGTGGAAACTTCGATTGAAATATTTCTAATAGGTTATATAACAATGAAACTTGTGATTTTTCTCTTGGAATTGTTATTATTACTGAAATTTCTTCAGTTCCACCGTTTGATGAAACAGTGATAGTTCCTCTCCAAGTTTTTAGCTCCATTCCAGCTGTATCAATTTCCACTGTGACACTTTCTTGCTCTCCTGGCTCCAATGAACCAGAGGATGGGCTAACAGATATCCATGATTGCGTATCAATATTCCAAATAAGGTCTTGAGGTGGATTAAATGGATCATCCTCTTTAGCATCATTTTTAACAGTGAATTCCGCTGAGACAACATCTCCTTTTGGTACCATCCCAAAATTTATTGATGTTGGATTCACTACTAATTTCGGCTTGTAATCATTTGGATTATAACCATCAGTTATTTTAAACCATAGCTGGGCATCGTCTTGCTTAGGATCACCTATTCCCTCAGGGTCTGTGCTTCCATCCCAATCTCCCCTAGTATAAAGCCATGATCCATCGGACTCGTATCTATCTCCTGTGATTCCATTATTAATAAGATTATAAGTAATCGTAAAGATTCTGCCTTTCTCTCCACCCCAGAAATCGTCACTGGGGCGTTCACTCAAATCTGCAATATCACTAAAAGCTATATCATCGTCCATGAGTTTGATTTTTATTGATACTTCTGGGTTATCTGTGTAGAATTTATAGGTTTTATCAGGCGTCCAGATGTTTCTTTCATTCCAAACAAATCTCCACCAAAACAAAAATTGTTCTTCATATCCATCATATTCAAAGCGAGATTGCGAATCTAAACTGACCTTATAATACCATTCGGGTTCACTTAAAAAATCAATTTCATCAAGACCTTTAACTTTATAGATTTGGATGTTTACAATTTCTCCTTCGTATATCCCTACTGCAAGACTAGCATCTACAAGTCCGTAACCAAATTCTTCATCCCAACCCGCAGGTCCAAGATCTTCAGCAGTATCAACCATTTTTTGACGTATCCACTCATTGTCCTTACCAGGATAAGTTGATATAGCCAATGCAGCAACACCTGCAACATGAGGTGTCGCCATAGATGTACCGGTAAAGTAATCATAATCATCTCCAATTATTGTGGATAAAATGCGTTTTCCTGGTGCTACAAGTTCAAGGCCTTCACCATAGTTGCTAAAGCCGCATCTTTCGTCATATTGATCGATGGCCCCAACTGCTATCACAGTATCAAATCTAGCAGGATAGTTTATCTCATCATTATAATCATTGCCAGAAGCAGCCACAATTACGACACCCTTAGTGTTATAGGCATAGTTACAAGCACTCTCAATAGCTGATGAAGGGCTAGTACTGCTAAGGCTTAAACTAATAACATCTGCACTATTATCAGCAGCATGGGTAATACCACTAGCCACTTGAGAAGAGGTTCCTGATCCTCCGCTATTAAGAACTTTTTCAGCCATAATTTTACATTTACCAGCAACACCTGCAATACCAACACCATTATCAATAACTGCAGCAGCAATTCCTGCGCAATGTGTACCATGATCGTTATCATCCATTGGATCATTATCACTATTTATCCAGTCATATCCTCCAGAGGCATAATTACCAGCAATATCCTCATGAGTATAGTCAATACCAGTGTCCGCAATAGCTATTTTTACACTGCCACTCCCCTGCTGAGAATCCCAGGCGTCTTCACAGTGAATACGCTGTGGTCCCCATTGTGCATCCCATTGCGGATCATTTGGCGTGTGAACTGCATGTACAATCCAGTTAAATTCTGCATATTTAACAAAAGGGGAATCAACAATACTATCAATGAAACTTTGTTCATCTCCTTCATCAACCTCAACCACTGCAACATTTAACACTTCAATTTTTTCCATTATAATATAACCAGCAAAACTATCAATGTCTGTAACATCAATTGGATTTAAATTTTCAAGTTGTTTATGAAATCCAATAATGATCTCACCAGGTTCATATTCTATGACATCAACATTTTTATTTTCTACTTTAATTGTTTCAACTGCCCCAATACTTCCCCCGATCATTAATAATATAATGACCGAGGGCAGAATTCTCCCTTTCATCTTTACCAATTCTACCCCCAGTTTATATTCGTCTAACTAATATATAAATATTTCGTTATAAAAAAACATTTTTCTTAAAAATAATTTTAATTTGTTAATCAAGCTACAAACTACATTTTGGAAATGATACCACCCGAATTGTGGATCCACTCTACCACCCGGATCGTGGAAATAATTGATGTTTTTTAGACATATTTTGGACAGGGCTAATATGATTTTTACCAACCTTATTTTGAAAATGAGAAAAATGGGTTTTTTCTTCAGGTAAAAAAGATAGATTTTTATTGCGGCTGTTTATGATTTTACCAACCGGATTTTGAACAGGGCTGAGAGGTGGCGGGTTTTGCAAGCATGGTTATAAACGTTCCATATGCTTTTAATATGTTATTATTGGATGTGGTTTTTATGCTATTTTTCGACATTTTCTTATAAATTTGTATACAGGTTTTAAATACTAATAATCAGATTAGAATATGTAAAGGGAGGTAGAAACATGACTAAACCAGTATTTTGGAAGAAAGGATTGGTAGTTGCAATTATTGTTTTGTTTATTGGAATAGGTTTTACATCTGTTACAGCTATAAAATCTGATGTATCTGAAACTAAAGTTAAACCTGTTGTTAGTCCTTCTGGTATTGATGTATACCGTGATTGTGATATAATAACTGATAATGGAAGTTCACAAGGTATTGCTTTTTTATTCCCGGGATATGTAAAATCTAATATTTATAATCATAAAATTGCAATACATAATGCTAATGGAATTGTGTTGAATATCCACTATAACATTGATGATTTTCCTGTATCTATAGATGGAAATAGTTATTATAATGATGATTGGGATTTAATGATTGTATCTAATTATGAAGGATTTCTTGATAATTATAGTGGCGGTCCTTCTTTTTTACTTGATGGGAATGCTTCTAGAGTTATTGTCATTAACTTTTAAACTAAGAAAAAAAACAACAAACAGCATTGGTTTGTTGTTTCGGTTTTTTGAACAATTCCCAATACTAACTAGAGTGTTGTTATATCTTATAAAATAAGAATTTAATAGTTAAAACATTTATATACCTTATCTCAGATTAGAATAAGTTAGAGGGAGGAAAATTATATGAAGAAAATCCTTGTAGTTGGAATTATCTTTTTGTTTATTGGAGTTGGTATTCAACCTGTAATTGCTTTTGATAATACTAAAAAACCTATTTTAGATAAAGATAATCTTTCTAACAACGATCCTATCCCAGATTTGATTGTTGATAGATTAAGTGGGGGATGGGTTTTTAGTCATCAACCTGACTCGTATTATCAGTATTCATGTTATATTAAAAATATAGGCGAAGTAAACGCTCCAATTCGTTTTAATGTAGATGTAGAAGTTTATAAATATAATTTATTTTCACTTAATGAACTTATAGGCGAATATTATCGTGGTAGATATAGTAGTAGTGAGATGCTTGCTCCTGGTGAATCATATCCCCTTCAATTTTATCGTGAAGAGCGTGACCCTTTACCAAATACTATATTAAAATTTAAAATTAAATTAGAATGTGATTATACAGAAAATACATTTAACAATAATTTTAGACATACATATCTACATTTTTTTATCCTTTTTCGAGCAAGATTTATTCCATTGCCATTTTTGTTATGAATAATTATAGTATATTTGCCTTTAGAATTTTGGAGTTAAAACATTTATATACCTTGTATCAGATGTTATTTGTAGAGGGAGGCGAAGTTTGAATAAAAACATCCTAACCATTGGAATCATATTCCTGTTTATTATTTCAGCTTTGACTCCGATTGTATTAGGATTTAACATATCAACTGATAAAGAACCATTAGTTGAGGAAGAGGTTTTTGATAGGAATTTGTATCCTGAGTTTTATGATTGTTACAATGTTGATGAAATACCTGATTATATTGAACAACCTGTTTTGGATGAATATCATGATTATGACATCAGTGAATCACAAGATGTTGTTTATCAAGAGGAATCAACTCAACCTCTTGGTGACCCTATGGATTCACCTTGGCCTATGTATTGCCATGATACTCGGCATACAGGACGCAGTCCGTATAGCACTCAGGATAATCCTGGAGCTGAAAAATGGCG
>JAHWGK010000034.1 GCA_020054495.1 Thermoplasmata archaeon
AAGATCATCAAAATCATAAGCTCCATGAGTAGCAATTATAATTGATGCAAAATCCCTGCATTTTTCAATCAGTTTTTTTCCGATTCCACCGGAATATTTTCACCGGAAGACGTACCAACTTGTTCAAATACAAGTTCCATCACCCTATTTTTTAATTTCAAAGGCCAAGATGAAAAATGATCAACTTCCATTTTAATATAATTTTCACCCTTTTTCTTTTGAACTGCCATAGAAAGAAATTTATTATGATCAGCAATAAATTCTTCAGTCATAACACCATCTTCTGAATCCTCTTTACTTGCTTTTGTAATTTTATTAGCAACTCCCATAATACCTTTTAATTTATCATCGGGTATCGGTGGAATTTCAAATTCTTCATCATTAAATTTAAACTGAATAGACTGAACCAAATCACTTAAATCAATAACCTTAGACATTTTAATTCTCCTTAATTAACAATTAGTTTTTAGTTAAGAATCTGCGATAACCGCACGTTCCACGACAAAAGGTATATCATAGCTTTTATCAACATCTGATCCTGCTGTAATCACCGTTTTTAATTCCGATACATATGTCTTAGCTTTAAGACCTTTAGTATCATCCACTTCAAAGGTAAGGGTATAATTACCATTAGATGCATCTGATTTATCAAAATCTGTATCTGCCTTTGACAATGCTGGAGATGTATCAGACGCTTTCTCCTTTACCTCAAAGGTCAATGTTGCAGATTGAACCGCAGATCCACCTCTGGTAATTGAAAAATTAACCGTTTTACCTTCACCTTGTTTTATTTTTATTGCATTCGCCATGATTATACCTCAATATTAATAGAATCGTCCTCTGAGACAACGATCTCAGCTTGATCTTGGTCAAGGTCGATGATTACCCCTATTTCTGAAATATCTAATGATATTTCGTCAATCAGGGAGACTTCAATAGCCAAATTATCCTGGGATACTTCCACGTTTATATCCTCTACAACATAAATAGTTTGTCCTGGGCCTGTACCTGTACCAGTTCCAGTAAAATCCGGTAATATTCCTTTAGTTGCTAATGCTAAACTCATACAATCACCATTTCATATGATGTACATTGACCTAATGACCAAGTAGCTGTAACTTGATATGTGGCAATTAATTGGGTTTTAGCTGAATCTTGATATGTCCTTATCCTGGCACTTGTTAAAAGTTTAGCACCATTGTAATCTTCATATATCTGTTGATCCATGACAAAATTTTCCTGAACCAAACCAAGCAATTTCAATCCGGTATTATGCGTCCAAACATGATTTGACACATTATCAGGATTTACCAAATGATCGGTATTCACCACCACACTTCCGGTAGAATTGTCCTCTACATATCCGGTTCCTATAATGCTTATGTTTCCTGCGGTGATAGTAGATTCTAAAACAATCCACCCTGCATTAAGACTTGCGTTCGCCTGATCGCTTACTCCGTTTTTGTTTTTCCAACTTATGTATCCGTTGAAGTTCTGCATTACCAACGTTTGACCGCTTCCTCCTAAGTCTATTGATGGAGGGATTCCCAAATTGGTTCCTGCCCAACAATCGAGAAAGTAAGCTTCTGCCCCTCCTCCTAATGTAATCTCTCCGCTGAGTATGCATAATTCAACCACTCCTGAAATATAATTAACATCAAGAATTCTACATTCTTTTACTTTACATTGACCATCTAAAGATCCTACAATTGTGGCTTCATAAAATTCACAAGAATCAACATTGGCATCAGAGTCAATGGTAATTTCAGTTTTATCAATAGATTCTCCTATAAAAGATATTTGAGTAAAATCTAAACCATCTCCTACAGTAATATCTCCAAGGATATAAAAAACAGTAAAGCCCCTATCTGCTGCAATGTCCAAAGCATCAGACAAATTATTAACTGGTTGTTGTGGGGTTCCTACTGGATAATCAGTTCCCAAATAAGAGGATAAAACATCAACAGTGATACCACCATTATATGATGCATATTCTATTTCAGTTAATTGTTGAACTGTTGAATCGACAAGGGATGAAACCTGCTGCATAATGCGTACAGTAAAGGTTCCTAAAGGATCAAGAAATGGATCAGTTCCATCGGCTGAATAAAAGTTACCATTAATAGTTAAACGGTGACTTGCATTATATGGTCTGATTTTCCAATCAGAATTTAAAAAGAAGGTTGAACCAAGGGCTTTTTCTCCAGGCAAGGGATTCCCACCAACTGCTGAAATCGGGAATTGAAATTTTCGTAAGTTCTCATTAGTAACCCAATCTTCTTTACCATCACTATACAAATCTGTTTTAACATCAATAAAAACTTCACCGTCAACGTCTGGAGCTTCATCTATTTCAATGATCTTTGTTATTTCATTGAACGTTACTTTCGCCCCCATTATTTGAACTCCTTTGATTCCATTCTTCAGCGGTGACTATTTCACCTTCTGGAGTTATAACCGGACAAACTTCTTCCAAAATTTCATTCCATTCTTCTTCTTGTGATTTTTCTCTTAAAACACATTTCCAGGGATCATCTTCATATACATCCCAAGTTATATGATAACTGGCCCAACCTCTAAAATTTGGTTGATGCTCAAATGATTCTTTAAATCCTTCCGGTATTTCTGCTCTGACTTCCCTTTCATAAAGATCAGCGTATTTAAGTGCTGCCAAAAGTAATTTAATTTCTGAAAATTCCATTTTTACCCTTTATTTAAAAATTAATATTTAAGTACCCGACCAGATAAAAATGATCGGGTACTCACTTAGACATCTATTAGAGATTAGGGATTCTCATAGTTAAGTTCATCAACAGCATTGACCGGAATAGATTGACCTGTTGATTTGGTAATGGTATGAGATGCCAAAACATACTGCGCTCCGTCATAAGCAATTGCCACTACATAAATCGGAGCATCGGTATTTGCTGTCCTTCCTTCCTGATTATTATTACTGTAATCAAAGTCAAACCCAATTGATGCTGCGGTAATTTCATTATCAATGTCAGTACCAGCATTGTTATCAACAATGGTTGCTTTGGGAGATTCAAAGGGATTTTCAAGGACGGTACAGGAATCACCAGTTGCTTCATCGGTAGGATTGACCCCATCGACTTTTGTTGCCGTGACCGTATTAGAAGTCGGTGCGCCTGTAATTGAATAAAGACCATTATTTCCAGTTTCAGTAGTAAAACCTGAAATCCGTATATAGTCTCCATTTGCCAGAAAATCCAACAATCCAGCATCGGCCCCTGTCCAATCCAATGTACAATCTGCACCGGAAGAACCAGATACCTTCAAAACGGTCATTGCCTGAGATTTGATATGCTGAAAGTACATAGTATATCTGGTTGTATTATCAACTTCATCGACAAAGTTTTGTGAAAAAACAATATTTCCAGCAGCAACAAATGGAAATTCTCTTTCAGTTGAAGTAATAGGCGCATACTCAGAGTTGATACCTGTCCAACCATTATCGGTATCTTCAGCATCAACAGTAATATCCCACATACGAATATCATTTTTATCATTCGTATCGTAATTATCGATGAAGACTCCAGGTTTTGTATGCAAGGTATCACCGATAAAATCAGTAAATGGTAAAGCAATATTACCATAAACAGTTCCAAAGGTATCTCCATTAACATCATCATTAATATCTCCTGTTTGACGAAGTTTCCATTGCGCCCAAGAATGAATTTCTTTTAATCGTGCTTTATAACTATTGGTAGTATCCTGCACATCAAGGATTCGATTAAAAGCATAGTAATTTGCACCAATTTGACGCTCACCAGGATATGCTTCCCAAGTAGAAGTTCCACCAAATGAGGCATAAGATTGAACAGCAGTAATTGCTGTACCAGTAGCAGTACATCTTGCCCATCTACCATCACCATCTTGAACTACATCATCAACAGCATAAATACCATCACTACCCGCACCACCTGTTAATGAAGCTGTTTCAAATCTTGCTCCACTGATATAGTCAATGGTCAATTCCGAATATTTAACTCCTGATTCTGAACCAACATCACCAGAAATTGTGGTATCATTATCAATTGCTTTCAGAGAGTCATCACCATTGGCAAGAGGAAGACGATAAGCTTCAAATTTAAGAGCAGGAAGACCCTGTTCAACCAAAAGATCATAAGAAGCAAAGGTCTTTTGTTCTTCCCTCAAAAAGACTTTCAAATATCCAGAATCATCAGGAGATCCACCTGTACCTTTAATTTGAATATTTTCATTTATCTCTCCTGCAAAAGTAAAATCAATTTTACTTTCAGCAAATTCAGAGGTAAAATCATTTGTGTAATACGGTTGATCGGTAGCTGCATCCATTGCACCAAGGGAGATGATACAAGCATTTTCACGACCATCGGTTTCCTGAAAACCAGCATCACGAATCAAATCTCTTGAATTCGCATCTGCATATGGCCCCCATCCATTAATCCACACAAATGATGCTTCATAAATCATTTGGATTGGAAATTTATGTTTATTCAAATCACTATCTGTTTTCCAAATTTCTTTGAGTTTTGAATAAACACATTTTCCGGTAACACCGGACAAAGCACCAGTAGGGGTATTAACAATATTATTATGTAAAGTAATCCTAATTGTCTTTGCACCCGTATTAATTTCAAGGTCTTTGCTTGAAGTTGACGATACATCTACCTCATGATCAAGATCAGTTGGGTCAAACACTTTAGCCATGATTAATTCCTCCTAATAAATTAATTAATTTTTTATTAAGTTGGGTTTTCATAATTTTCATCAGCAAATTGTTTTACTTTTGCCGATGAATTATTTCCAGGTAAGGTAAGTCCATAAATATTTGATATATCTGGTTTGTAATCTATATGATGAATCAATACATCAACCGTTGCCCCTCCTCCATGTGAATAGGTTATTTGATATTTGCCATCACCATCTGAAGTCGAAGCACTTTCAGTATGATGTAAAACAGTTGAAGTTCCTGAAGTGACAATCGTTACCTCAGTACCAGATTCAAGACCTGTGACCGTAAACGAATAATTGGCAACAAGAGTTACGTTTCCTCCTTTAATTGATATGGCAGAAACACCACTACCACCATCGATATTAAGAGTTACAGTTCCACCGGAGCTATTTAAAATAACTTCATTTCCCGTAGAACCATCAGAAGCAGCATACCCACTTACAAAAAAATCAGTTAATGTATAGGAATTACCTGCACAGGCAGTATCTAACTCTATGGCATGTCCTGTACCATCAGAAATAAAACTACAATTATCAATATTATCGGGATCATCTACTACTAAGGCAATAGCAGCAGTTGATTTATCAAATATGCAATTATCAAAATCTGCTCCTGCTTGCGTGACTTCACCACACCTACGAAAAACACAATCTGTTACTGTCGTATTAGAATCAAAAACAAAAGTAGACATATCAACAAATGAACAGGTGTCTAAAACTACCGTGGCATCATTTGTTGTTATCCATCTGCCTTTAGAAGCCGTATTCGATGGATCAAGACAGATAAATTGAAAACCTGTCATCTCCACATTAGAAGATGCATTTAATATTTCAATGGTATTAAAATTTGCTGTAACTTTAGGCGTGTCTTGAATAAAAACTAATACATTACTATCTCTAAAATCAACAGCATTAGAAGCAGAACCTAATTGCATTCTACCTTTCCATAAGTAACCACCAGGAACTGCTTGGATCAATCCCCAACGATTACTTGTATTATCATTTTGAGCAGCAAATCCAGCAATGGTTGCATAATCAGCGGTCTCTCCATATTCAAATATTGATGAACATCTGCCAACTCTAATTGCATCAACCTGAAAAGATTCACCTTTACCGATACCTGTAACAACATTACAACCACCACCAACAAATTGATGACTTCCCCCTGCATAACTACCAACAGTATCATCAGGACTCACCGTATCATTGACAGCAAAATTTTGCCAACCACCATACGGATATGAACCATAATCTGAACCACCAACATCCCATGACCAGAAGACACTATCACTACTTCCGATCATTGCCCTCAAACCTCCATTTGCATAGGAAGCTAAAGCATTTGGGTTATAAAAATTTAACCATATCAACATTGCTCCATCGGTAGGAATGGTAAAAGTACTACCATAATCCTTCATGAGCGTACCAACTCCGGTTTTAGTCGTGTCAGCAGTTACAGAAGCATTACCTTGAATATAGGCGTAGTCCTGATCATTATAAGCAGGTGGCCCCTGATCATCCCAGGCAGTATCACTTGATTCAGTCCATCCTGAAGTTTCATCAGCTAAAGTAATATCGGTTAAATCTTCTGTATAACTTGGTACTGTCATTTATTTTTCCTTTGAAACAAAACCCGAAATCCCTCATTTTTAAATGATTTAATTTGTCCTTTTACTATTGGAGACATTGGCCCTACTATAGTTCCTAACATTACTTTATTTGATCTTTCAAAGATCACACCACAATTATCGGGCCTTAGTTCCTGTGAGACTTTTGGATTTTGCATATATGCACATTCACATTTTCTACACGAATTTGGACGAAGATTATAAATTTTACATCCATTATCTGCATACTGACAATCTTCCCATGCCTCTTTATTTAATTCTACAACGGGAAATGCATTACAACACTCTGTACATTCACCACATTTCATTATTTAATAATCCATTTTTATATAGGGAGATCTATCATTACCGTAATTATTTAATCCATTTTCAATGGGAATTACCAATAACATAGACCTCCCTTTTTAACAGTGGGCCGACACCCCTTCATCAGCAGAACAACGACATATTAAGCTGACGAAAACCCACCAATTCTAAATAGCTGATCACCTGATACTCTTGCGTCATCAATCAAACCCATAAAGCGACAAGCATAGACACGCTGATTATCAGTGGTAAAAGCTATTTCTACTGCCCCACCAACATTCGGTGCAGCATTGTAGATCTGATAAATCTCAGATCCATCAATCGGTTCAAGGACAAGCTCACCAGTTGTGACAAGCTCACCAACAGGTTTACCAAAAGTAAGATAAGTAGTCTCATCAGTTGCTGAAGCAAATAGCAATTTAAGGTTAGCAAAGGTAGATTCAGTCATATTGACTGTCACTTCCATAACCAAACCTGCATCCAAAACCCTCAACGGAGTTTCCCCGTACTGATCAGATTTTAGTTCATAGGTATTCTGAGTGATTGAAACGGTAACACCACCAAAGGTATGTCCTACGTGGACACCAGCAAAGTAAACATAGCAAGGGCCAATGGATATGTTATCCGAATCAAAAGACAACGGATATTGTGGCATAATAAAATCCTCCTGTTATACAGTTGTTATTGTTGAACACATTTTACATTTAAAATGAACTTTTTTCTGCTGCTTATATGCCTGATCCACATAACCAATTATGAAATTACAATCTTCCCCTGGTTTCTTATCAAGAGGTCTTCCACATTTTTCGCAGTATCCCTCATGTTTTTTTTCATAATCTAAATCATCACAAAATTTGCAGCATTTAATTTTTCCTTCACAAATTACCCGAATTAACCGATACCTGTATTGATCCACCATAGAAACAGCCCTTCTAAGTTCTTTTGAAAATATTGTTAAAACTAAAGGAAACAACTTTAACAAAAATTGGATTTCCAGCATCACCTTCTGTTGGAGCATCCGTCACAGAATTAATACTTATCTTACCAATAATCCAAGAAGTAGTATAATCCTTATACGTTTCATCAAATAATTCAATTAGCCTTTCGGCAACTTGACCAAGTACTAATTGATTAATTGACAGTGTACGTAGATAATAAGCTATATTTGGATACTGATAAGGATAAGACCATTCTGCCCCTCTACCCCTGACCGATTTACGATAAGCAATGGCACAGGGATAGGAAGACTCATAAACAACGTCTATTGTGGGATACCATGCATAAATTCTTTTATCATTCACAGTAATTCCCATTAATGAAATCAACGTTGCATCACCAATAACTTTTTGTACAAGGTATTCATCAGTTTCAATCATTATTCATTTCCTATCCATCTAAAATGTATCTCAATGGCTCTTGTAACTGAAGTCCTTCTTGTTATTTTTCTAATTTCTTTATTAAATACTTCTCTAAATTGTTTTTTTAATTTACCCTTCATCTGACGAATAACTGAAGAAAAATAAGGACGATAGTAAGCACCATTACCATAATTAGGATCATCTAAAATAGATCCATAAACTGAAGCTGACCGTCCTTCACTTTCAGTGATAAATAATTTTCCAGGCCAATTCTCATTATACCAAACACTATAAGGAGTCTTGTTATCTTTAATTCCCAAAACAACACTACTACCCCTTATTTGGTACATGATTGATTTAAGTAAAGTACCACTTTGAGGTATTTCAACATCTCCTATATTTTGAGATATTGGAGGGCCACCTCTTTGTGATGATTCGTATTCGCCTACCTTTGTATATTTACCATAACTGGCTGATTCATCCACATAATAAACAGAATAAACAAATCCAGAACCTTGAGCAGTTGCAAGGGTATGTTTTATTTCTTCAGTAAGATACCATCCTATCCAATCAAGTATCTCATCAACTATAGGATCTATTTGTTCTAATATAGGAATTAAAATATCTTCAGATATATGTTTACCTAATTTACTACCTTTTACGACTCTACGTAAATTAATTATTTCTCTTTTTACTTGCTCCTGAAATAGACCGGACATAATTAAGTCTCAGATAATCCCATGTAAACTTCTTTATGATGAATTTTCGTACTATCAAATACAGGAGAAACAGGCTTTACAAAAAGATCTAAATTATTCCAAACAACCTTATCACCTTTTTGTATATCCTCATCTTTTAAAAAAAATCCAAGGTAGTCATTTTCTGCTGTAACACCTGAAGTCAAAATTCTTAATCCAGCAGAACTTTCAAAAAGATTTTGAATCCTGCATTGAACATTAGATTTCAAAAGCGTAAAAGTTTTAGGAGTGCTATATCCATGAGTAGTTGATGCAACTGTAGTTACCCTATAAATGTCACACTTATGAGCCAATAATCCTTTATAACTCATGCGAAAGCTACCTTTCGATATTTCATTAAATTTTCAAATATCTGAGGAGAATACCCTCTCAATTCTTTTTGAAAATAGGGAGACATTAATTTATAAGCATAATTTCCCATTCTTTCTGATTCCATCGTTGTGTTTTCCGGTGCATTCACATAATTTTTAATTGCCATAAAACAAAGATATTTAAGATCTGACATTTCAGAATGATCATCATTATAACCACCTTTCCAAATTATCTTTACATTCTGAAGATATGGAAAATCAAAGCCCTGACTATAAATGATTCTACCTGCTGAATTATACAAGATATAACCATTAGAAGCATCATAATCATCGGATGCTGCTACTGAAATCTCAACTCCACTTATTTCAAGTTTGGTTATAGATGCTATGGGATAAGTCGGTAAATATAAAGAAGCCATTTTAGGGGCATCAAAGATGCAGTAATGAAGAAAATTAGCATCATAATTAGTGGTATCAGTTATATCGTGAGTAAACGTTCTCTCTTTTAAAGTACGATTACAAAATTTTTCAAATTGAGTAGATACAGCATTAATTAAATCCTCAGTCATAAGTTTTATTTTCTCATCTTCAATAAGATCTGCTGTATCTGACATTTGAAAATAATACATACTATCTATTAATGCATTTTTATTTAAAGCCATCACTTACCTCTTATTTTGCTATGTGAGGGAATAATCTATCATCAGGCCCAGGATATTTAATATCTCCTAATTCGGAAAACATTTTTTCTTCAGGAGGATGAAAAATTGCTTTATGTTGAGGGGGAAAATGCAATGACTTCCTTTCACCAACAGGATTTATTGCATTAATTGCTTTACCTGCTCTAACAAGACGATCTCCAGCAGCTTCATCTAAAGTAACTGTAATTTTTCCAAAGCTTCTTATTAAATTCCGATCTAACAATTTATATGTCTTTTTCATAATTAACCACCTTTCTAAAAAAAAGAGGATAGATACCGGAATATCTACCCTCTCAATTAACTATTCCGGTTTACTGCATTATACCAGAATTAAGACGCTACTTTGGCTACACGATCAGTACCATAAGTCAAAGTAGGTTTCGTACCCACCTGAGTTACAGGTCTGCGTTGATTTTCATAGGTCATATACAGACAAGACCAAACAACTGCATCCGTTCCTACAGTAACATTGACTCTGACATATCGATTAGGATCATAAACCTCAATGAGATAAAGACCTGCTTCATCAATCTGAGCTACCGTAATAAAATCGGCATCCCAAGTTGATTGATCCGGTGAATCCTGGATAATCAAATCCAAAGTTCCATCCGTACCAACAGAACCAACATCAGCCAAAATCAGCAGACTATTGGGCAATTGCACATCGGCCCAAAGATCAACACCATCATCATCCGGTGCATTTGCAGCAGCACCAGCAGCATCAGAAACTGCTTGCTGAAAGTACCCGAATTTGTAATTAGAAAGCATATCAAACATAATAAAATCCTCCGTAATAATAATGTTATTGGAAAATTAATTTTTAGTTAATAAGTTTTACTCCTTTAAAGATTAGGAAAGAGCAGCATCCAATGCGACAAATGCTTGCGGAATAGCTGCCTGACCATCAAGACGACCAGAACATCTCAAGGCCGTTCTGTTATTACGGAATTTGTAATGACGTGAGGAGTCCATACTGAAATCCTGACGGAAACCAATATAGTACCAAGTCCATGTACCCAGGATAAGGTCTCCAGTAGAACCAAGAGCAGGAATCTTACCATCTGCCAAGAAAGCAGGTTTGCCCAAGATAGTCATATCATAACCTTTTGCAAGATCCTGATACATTTCCTGCAAGACAAGTTCCTTAGAAGAAGAAGTCACAGTCTGACCACGAAGGGCAGCACGACCTTGTTTGGTAATAAACCAAACAGCATTATTATCAAATACTGCTGGCATACGTGATTCCATATTCAGCACATCCTGTACTTCAATGGTATCGGCGGTCTGACGGAAAACAGACAGAATAGAAGGATCGTTGATAATCCCAAGAGGTTGTTTTCCTCCGGTTCCCTGGATAAAAGACTTATCGGTATACCAATACCATGCAGACCGGAAAAGTCTGGTAAGATAATTGACCAAGTTAATAACCGAGTCATCCAACAGAGTATTGGTAATTTCCGTATAACCTGCCAACTCATGAACAATCATTTCAACCATTCCAAAGTTAGGTTCGGTTTCCGGTTTCTCGCCACCTTCCTCTACCCAATCAAAAGTAACCCCTGCAAAGTTATCAAACCCTGCATCCTGTACATCGGGATTCTGTTGGAGTTTCGGAAACTGAATTTTCTCACCGCCCATAGGCCATACAGTAGACCGTTGCCATACCAACGTATCCTCTGCATCGTACATGATCATCATATTGCGGAATTCTTCAGGCACAAGGTAGCCACCTTCAGTATCCACAGACTCAGACATAAGCTTGCTGACCATACCCGATTTCAAATAGGAAGCAAAATCTTTGGCCCATTCTTTCATCTCATCGGAACACTGTATCCACGGATTGCTCTTATTGTTAAGGTTGATAACCGAACCTTGTGGAGTACTCATAATACCACCGTCAATCTTCAAAGTGGGATTAGTTATGAGATACTTGTTAACATCCTTTGCTTTAAAAGGAACCTGAATGTCCTCCTGCAAATCTTTGATCATTTGCTGAACGGTATCTTTCACCATTGCAGAAAACTCATCACCAATTAAAGCATCCTCAACTTGCCCCTTCAGCAAGTTAATCAGTTCTTCTTTACTAAGTTTCATGGAATTAATCCTCCTATAAATAATTAAAATTAAACTTCAATCTTAAAAGAATCTTTAACTTCTTTTAACGTTTCCTTCAGCTTTTCACTAAATACCGATTTAACAGCATTTTTGGCATTTTCCTTATCAGATAACAAATCATCATCCAATTCGATCACGTCATCAGTATTGGTTTTATCATTGTCAGGGGATAACAATGAATCGTCCAATTCAATTTCATCATCGGATTTTGAACTATCTTTATTATCATCATCAGGAGCCAAATCATCATTGCTTTTATTATCATCCAATTGAGAATCAGAATCAACCATTTTCTCATCAAGCAATGATTTAATTTCCAATAAACCTTCAAACACTTTTTCAAAAGCAGTTTCAACACCTTTTGAAACAGCATCAAGATGTTTACCAAAAAGATCAGTCATTTTTTCCAAATGATCTGTCAATACTTTTTCAGTATCAACAATATCACCATCATTTGATTTATCATCATTTGATTTATCATCATCTGATTTATCATCATCTGATTTATCATCATCCATAGAATCGGGAGAAGCAGGAACAATCTCATCGAAATCAGGAATATTTTTTTCATCCTCCTTCAATTCAACCTGAAAATCTTTTTCTTCATCATTAGCCCATTCCCAATTGTAATAATAATATTTGTAAGTCTTATCATGGTTATCATTAATCCAAGATTTAATTTTTTCAGTTGACCATTGTTCAGGATCAAAATAATAACCAACAGGAATTGCTTCTCCTTTATTATCCTTTTCCAATTCAGAAATAATGTTGGCATAAACTCCCTGTATTCCTTTTTCATTATCTTCTTCAATAATTTGAGGATTAACAAACTCACCCAATTCTTCACGAATAGGATAAAAAAGACCTTGCTTAGTTTCCGCAAATTTTACAGGATAACCTAATTGCAAAAGGTTTTGCACAGTATCACCACCATTTAAACTTACAGTAGCATTGGGATTAGCAGGAACGGATACCGCTGAAATTTCAAGTAACTCTTGTTGAAGAAACTCAATTCCTCCCCACCAAGGATCATCTTCATTACGATATTCAAATTTAACTCCTTTAAAACCAACGGAGAAAGATTTCAAAAATCCTTTTTTAAATTTGTTGAAGATCTTCATACTCTGATCATCATCTTCATCAAACATAGGCTTAAACAAAAGCTTTTTAGTAGCCTTATCAACCCATGTTTTCAATGACTTTGCTACCGGAACATCCCAATAGTTATGACTCCAAGGAACTACCGGATTCTTTTTAAAGTTTTTAAGATCCCATCCATCCTGACGGATAATATCTTTATCCCTATCCTCATCCTCAGTTGAAGCTACAGCAATAAAGGATTTTTGTCCTTCATCTAACTGTTCAATCTTCTCCACTGTAATGTCCATTGCCTTAACCGGATCACCATCTTTCATAATGGGCCGACCATCTTTTGCTAAAAGTGCATAAGCCATAATCTTACTCCTTATCCTTTAATTTATTTTCGGTTAATGTACAATCACATGAGAAATTTAAAACTTCATTAGGAAAACGAAGTTTCATATTTCCAATCTGAAACTGATCTTTAGAAATAAATTCTTTTAATTTTCCTTTATGTCCACACTCATTACTATTAATATTCCATAACATTTCAGAATTATGATTTCTAAAAATCAACCATTTAGTGTAATTAATACACCCTCTGGATAAGGAATTTGTTATTTTTGAAAGTCGTGGATTAGAATCCATTTGATCATTAAAATAATCTTTCCAATTACCTTCATTCCATTTAGGGTTTTTAATCAAGGTGTTCTTATACTCAAATACTACCTTATCCAAAATAGGAGCCATCCAATCATCTAATTCAGTTTTCTTAAAGATTGCTTTTTCTCCAAAGTAGTCAAGCATATGATCCACCATACCTGTTATTATATCAGCAAATATATATTTAAGACTATCTTCAAGATCTTTTTCATTATCAAAACCCAAATCCTGTTTTTTATAAGAAACTAAATTACCTTTGATAAAATTATTTATAGTATCTCTGACAGCATCACAGATAATTTTAAAATGACCATTTCCCAATAAATCAATTGATCTACCATCAGTAGGATTATCATCCCGATCATCCGACCCATCAGGATTTACGTGAGAATCAGGTTCATCATCCCTATCGTCATCCTCTGGATCTGTTGAAGTCTCCTGTGCAGTTATTCCAGCATCAATTACTTCATCTATTCTATCCAATGGTATCATATCCTTTGGAATAAAAATTCGATCTCCACCATCAACTGCTTCAAGCTTATGAGTCTTTTCTCTAAACTCATTTAATGTTAATGTTGGAAGACCTACATGAATCCTTCCTTCTTGTACTTCAATTAAACGATCTCTTGGAATTGGATTTTGATGCTTAAATTCAATATTCTCATTAAACGTAGGCAATACTTCTTTGGTAATTTCTTCATCCCAAAGAACTAAACGTGGTGATATTGATTCTCTATTAAAAGATATATCAGATTGTACATCCCCTGCCCTACCATTATCTCCAAATCCTAACTTTGATTTCGGAACCCTATATGTGGCAAAGATCTTCTCCATCGACCACTGAGCAAGATTTAAGAATTCAAAATCACGATTTGCATATGAGATAGGCACAGGTTTTAAACCTGAATCTAAAACAGCCACATCATGATACGATCCCTGATATTTTTCTCTCCAACGTTCTTTTAATTCATCAGCTTTTTGTTGATCTATCTTTTCATCAGTAGTTAAAGCAAAATCAATTCGTGCTGAATTTTTAAAAAAATCTCTTTCATAAATTTCTATGTAAGAGTCAATATCCTGGGCATAGGCTTGTGATTGAATTGGGGATGCGCCCATATAAGGATTAAAAGGATGAACATAAGTCAAACATATCAATTGGCTTATATCAAAATCAATAAATCCATTACCACTTTTAAATTGATATTTAACAGTCGGTCTAATGAGATCATCAGAAACATCACACTTAATGAAATCATTCATATTCAAGGGCCAAAGTTCCCAAACCTGTCCTAATTTATTTTTTGCCATATACACAAAAGACATTCCACACATATCTAATTGAATCTGACAAAATGATTTAATAAACCTAAAACTCATCAAATCATTAGGATTACGGAAGGGCTTAGTATAAATCTGATAACCTTTATTTTTAGTGGTTAGTTCCTCTCCCGTATTCTTATTATAAAAAGAATAAGGTAGAGTAGAAACACGATCTGAAATTAAAGTTACACAAGAAGAAACCCAGGATTTATATTCAGCCAATTGGACTTTTGGTTGGGTTTTTAAATTAGCAACTCCACCAGTTTGTTCCCTTCGTAGCATTGTCACTAAATCATTATAAGATTTTTTTCCAAAGGTAATCTCAACAGGGCCAATTCTCATAATCACTCTCCTACTGTGTTTTTTACCGTATAACGGAATAACACATTAATAAATATTGGGGCCAAGACTACCACGAAATAATTCTTTCGCACCCTCACGTGCAAACCAGGATGCCATTACTATATCGGAAGTCTCGAAAAATGGATGATGTTTAAACTCTTGATAGGCTTTATGCCAAGGATTACGTTCATCAATATTTCCAACTTCAGGTTTATCAGAAAAACAAAACATCCATTCTTGATTTTCAAATTCTTTATCAATAGATGGTAAACCTGTAATTGGATCGGCTTTATTGCGTCCGGTCAAAAATGGTTCTACTCTAATTCCATAACGTCTATACTTTTCATCTCCTAAAGATGAAATAAGCATATCAATGATTGCTTCCTGCACACCATTGTTTTCAGCTTTGTATAGCTCACAACCATACTTCCTAAAGTATTTAATCATAAGAGGTATAAGTTCTCCAGCACCTCTTAATAGATCAATTTCCAAAGGAACTTTCATACCAGTTTTTTTATGAACTGCAAGAACCACTAAAACCGTTCCTGGCCTTTGTAATCCGGCAAAGTCAATCCCACCAATAAAATACCAATTAGTAGGATCTTCAATGATTGAGGTAGGCTTTACTCCGTAGTGACAACACTTGAGGAAATAGGAAAAGGTTTTATCTGAATCAGTATAAGGAATTAAACGATAACCACGGTCAAAGTCTCTTGTACCTAATTCCTTATGTTTCATTAACAAATCTTTTGAATTAAACAATGACCACACTGGAAAAAGCATCTTACGTCCAAATGAGTCTTCATATATGAGACCATCTTTATTTTCCGCAACAGCAATGCTCATCCATGACCAAATTGGATTATTTTGTATCACACCAGCTAAATCATTTTCATGCCACTTATTCATCATAACTAATGCTTCTGAATCTTGTGGTATTAAACGAGTTAACCAAATATTTTTAAAAATATCTTCTATCTTTACCCTTGTGGTAGGTTCAAGTACTGCGGTTTTAAGATCTTGAGGATCATCAAAGATCAATAAATTAGCACGTCCACCAATGGCTGTTGATTGAATACCATAGGCTTCACACGTTCCATCTTTCAACATAGCTGATCTTTTTACAATGAATCGTTGGGAACCCCAAATGGGGGTAGGAATAATGTGAGGGGCAACTCTTTTGAAGTCTTCATCTTTCTGAATATAATCTCTTACTGCTCTACATCTTTTTACTGCTTCAGTTTCAGAAACATGAACAAGCTTTATTAAAATATTTGGATTTTCAGCAATGCGATATAAAACATATCCGGTACATAATTGCTCAGTTTTGCCATGACCAAAAGCTCCTAATACCAAAAATCGATTAAAACCTTTTGATCTGGCAAAACGTAAAAAACGATGCATAATATTATGCACCGCTTCATTTCTAACTATTTTACCTCTGGTATCTTTTAAAATTTGTTGAACAAACCACTCAGATTTCCTTGGAACCATATCTTCATATTCAACATTGATCCCATCAAGCAAATGGGCTACTTTACTTCTTAAAAATGTACCTATTTCCTGACTAAAAGCAGCTTCCATTATTGAGCCATCTTCTTTGGTTCATATGTCAAACTTTTTAATTGTTCCATATTAATTACTTCTGATTGAATATCAAGGTCTCTGAGTTTTCCGTAAATAGAAGATCGGGTATGAGAATCAAGTTCATTAATAGCTTTAAATACCAATTGGATAAATGAATTAAGTTTCAATTCATATTCGTGTCGAATAGTATCTTTCTTTCCATATTTTTCAGGATACAACCGTTCAAGTAACCATGAAGATGCTTGCCATTGGCCCATATCTCCTGCTTCTTTGATATTACCTAAGTTACTGGCTTCACATTTAATGGTACATGAATCCACAAACTCATCAAACTCAGGATCTGAGCGCAAAACATTAAGTTTATATGGAGTTATTCCCAAAAGTTTTGAAGCATCATCGATGGTTAAACCCCGTTCCAAATATAAACTAAGCTTTTCTTTTAAAAGAGTATCAGTTATAGTTTTAGCAATTTTATTAGATTTAACCTTTAAATTTAACCGTTTAGCCATTACATAACGACTCCCTTTTAATTTATCAATTTTACATTAAAAAATAATGTGTTTAAAGATTGCAATTATTCTAAATTATTTCGAAAAGATATGTCAAGAGGAAATTTTAAAATGAAATTCAAAAAAATTGATCGGTTCAATCAGGAAAATACTCCTTTTTTAAACAACTTTCAAGAAGTAATGATAGAGAGATTAAATTTAAATTATAGTGGGTTAGCTACTCCTTATCGATGTAAAAAACTCACCAGGAAAATACTAAATGTTCCTGAAAAATCCATGAATATAAAGACCAAAAATGGGTTTTTATTGTCCTGCAACATCGAACCGGAAATCTACATTCTGGCCCAAGAAACCTGTAAAAAAATAAATAAATCTGTAATACCGATGGACGAATTGATGCACCTGTTATTGGTTTGCTTCATTTTATCCTATCAAAAGCGTATAAAACCTACACTTCCATTCAAACATGTTCGTAAAGGCGTAAGATTAGCCAATCTACAAAGGTTTCAAAAAAGGTTCTCTCATTATTACCATAACGCTGTAGTATCTTTTAATCAAAATTGACGTAAACCCTTACCAGCTATACATCTATATATTTCTTGACAGGATCTTGAAAGGTGGTATAATCAAAATATTGTACAAAAAAAAAGTGAGGTCGATCACCATCAATCGACCTCACCAGTTTGGAGGTAAGACTTAAAGCAGAAAAGAAAAAAATGCAAAACACTGAAACGAAAATCTTCACTTCCAATTATCCTGAAAAGGAGGAAAAGAACAATTGAAAGCAAAACCAAATAAAAGATCTCCCGACCAAAGGAGTTTAAAACTGTTACATGAAAGTCATTAAAAGGAGATCAACATGAAACAGCTTCAATCGAATAATATACCATCCGAAAAATCGTGTCAACCCCTTTTTGAAAATCAATTAAATTTTAACTTAGAAGACCGTCTTTTAGCCGAATGTGGTCAATATTGCGTTAATATCATCCATCAGGAAAACAGTCCTTGGCAACATCATGCAAATTTAATAGGCTATTGGCAAAAAAAAGGACAGACCAAATTATCAAAGCTCCAAAAGAAAGCTTTACACTATCTGCACCAATGGTACTTCAGTCAAGGAAAGTCTGCCTACCTCAAAACAACTACTCTTGCCGATCATCTTAAAACAAGTAGACAAGCCACACAAAGAACCATCACCCGTTTAATAGATCGGGGAATTTTAATCCGATTGGAATACTGGTCAGACAGGTATCAACGGTTTCGATCTGTCCTGTTACCAAATCTTTATAAAACCCCTACTGAAAAATTAGTTTTTGCATTACAAAAAATAAAACACCCCCTACCAGACGAATATCTATTATCAAATAATCCCGAACAAAATCAATCATTTAGTAAACAAACGGTTTCACCCCCCTCAGAAACTGTAACACCCCTAAAATCTGAACAAAATCAATTACTTAACAAACAAATGGTCATCCCCCCCTCAGATATTTTAGAAACGGTTGCACCCCCATTATCAGAAACGGTTGCAGGGGGGTGCAACCGTTACTTTGACAATGTACTGAATTTACTACGTATTCAAAAATGTAATATATATATTAATATTCTATATACTAACTACTTATATACTAATAGCTTTATAGAATTTAACTTCGTTAAATTAACATCCCCTGTCAAAAAGACAGGGGATGATAACCTGGGGGGTGTAACTACTGGATCAATAAACCCATTACCATCAAATACGCAGGAGATTAATAATATGCAAACTAAAGTTCAATTAAAACCTAAGAGAATAATATTAAAAGTAAAGAAGAAAGCAGTTGTGCATCCACCATCAATTGACGAATCAATTAGTATTCTCAAGAAAAAGAATTTTAATATTGATAGTATTCCTCAAGTTGCTGTATCTGATTTATTGTATTATATCGAAAATAGGATTTTTATGGATTCTACTCACAATAATCCTGACATTGAATCTTTAGATCTAAATAGTCTTTTTAGAGTACGTATGTTTAATAATCAATTTATAAAACAATATGATTCTAAACTTTTCAAAATGCTAACACGATTATTTATAGATGATATTCAATTCAACGATCCTAACTTAATCTATTTGTCTAAAAAAATTATTAGTCATTGGAGTGCGTCTGCCAGAAAAAATAAAACCAAAAATAAGAATACAAAATTTACAAACCACAATCCAAATTTAAAAACCAAAATGGGTTTCAAACTTTACATTGGTATTTTGTATCATCTGCATTATACCCTAACTCCTGCTTATACCACTAACCCTTTGTATAAAGAATTTTTTGAAAAAGCGTTTATACAAGGAATTGATCGGTTTTTTAATTATGCTTATGCTTTCAATTTACCAAAGAGTGTCTCCTTTGACATTGCTCTTATCGATTACAATGACTCAGGACGTTTTTTAAAATGTCTGACAATGCTTGATGATGAATTTATCTCTTTTATAAATTCTTCCAAAAAATCTTATCGGGTAAATCCAGAAAATGAGAGATCACTAAACAACTTCAAACAAATTTTCGTAGACAGTTTCTATGAAAAAAAGCCGACAGAAGGTAAAAAACGGTTTGAACAATTTAAGCCCCGATTTTCAAGATTCATGGAAATATTGATCAATCGCATTGAAAAATACAGTGAAAATGGAAAAAGAGTTGAATTGTGTGGATTAAAGCTGACAGCCGAAACACCACAGGATATGCCTGTCCTGTATTATTACATGGAGTGGCTAAAATCAAGCATCTTCAGCGAAACCGTGTTCAGCTTTGATGAAATGTTCAGCCTGAATAACTGGACGGTGTTTATAAAAAATTTCATGAGAAATGAGAGAGGTTATTCAAATTATTGGAAAATAGTTGACACCAAATGAGAAATTATTATATGTATGCTAAACATTTTCAGAAAAGGAGGTTGTTATGGTAAATGAAAAAAGCATACAAGAATTTTTAACCTTACCTGATTGGAAAAAAGTAGAATTAAAAATAAACGACCAAAGGTATTTTACTTATCCTTTCATGACTAATGAAGAAGAATATAGACGCAAGGAAAAAATTTATCAAATTACAAGTCATTACAGTAAAGTCAGTTTTGAAGATCTAACTGAACATCCAGATTATACTCTTGATGATACTTGGCCCTCCATTTTAGAAAGATTCATGACTCCAAAATTATTGGACTTTGCTTCTCTTGATTTCTGGTGTCAATTTGGTTACTGCTATTTTTGCGCTCACTGGAGAGGTTTAAAAAAGACCCACTTTAAATTAATAGCAAAAAATAGAAGTAATGGCCCTTTTCCTTTCAGTGGTATCTGTGCAGCACAAAGATCAAAAAAAGATAGACGTAAAAACTTAATTGCCAAATACAATGATTGTTGTTCTACATGGTTGCCTAATCGTTTGTACCAATCAATTTATTCAGTTAATATTGAAAGAGCTTTAAAAAATAATAAATTATATAATTTAAAAGATTATCAACGTGATTTACGTACCATTAACATATGGGATTATTTCTTCGACAAATACAGTGAAAGACTTGATAAAGTTTCAAGTGATATTCCTGGTTATATTCCTGGTGATCCTGGTCGTTATATTCCTGATGATGAGGGGGTTTATTAAATGGGCAGAAAAATATTAAAAACAAAAAAGACTATCAAGAGAATTAAATTAAAACGTACAGGTGGTATATCTGATCTATTTAATTTAAATAAACCTCTTTATTATTCAAATTTTGCTTTGACTGATGATTATGCTACTGTTTTGTTTTTCATTGATGATCAATTCATTCAAAAAAATGAATTGAAAGAACATATCGATGATTTTAATTTAAATGAAAATGATTTACATATTAAGTTTAACAATCAACTGTTTCTTAAACCCAAGGCATTAAACGACTGTTACTTATTTGAAGACATTGGGATGATTAAAAGAAAAAAAATGGATTGGATTCTTTCTAATTATCCCGATTGTGTCTTTCATCCAGTTACCGAATGGTTCGGTAAATCAGTTAACACTCTAATAATTATTCTTATTGAGAGTTTTGGCAAAGTGGTTGGTGTGGTTAAAACGTATAATTGAAAAGGAGAATTAAAATGGCAAGAAAGAAAATTCAACAAGATTCTGGTAAGGGAAGAAAGAATTTACAGGCAAAGGCTAAAGAAACTACCACGGCAAAAAAACCTGGACGCAAACCTGGGCCTAAAACTAAAACAAAACAGATCACCGGATACAATCTTTTGAAGCGTGATGAAAATGCATTGGTAAAAGCATATGCTAAAATTGAAACTGAATTTGAAAAGTTTGCTGAGTGTCTAAATGATCTGTGTTATGAGAATGGCAACAAGAAAGAAGCTGCTGTAAAAACCAACAAAGCTGCATTGGCTTTTGGTAAAGAAACAACAGCTTTTAAAAAGGTTCTTGCTAAAGCTAAAAGTAGCCTTAAACCCATTTATAGTTAAAAAGCCAATCATGAAAAGAGTGTTAATGTATATTACCCCTATTATTTAATTAATTTTAATTTAATAGGGGTAATATTTTGTTTTTGGGGGAAAGATGAGTTTAAAATCTATTGCAGAAAAAGGACAACTTAATTTTAATAATATTAAAATAGCTGTTATTGGTGATTGCATTCTTGATGTATATTATTATGGGAATGTTAATCGTATTTCGCCTGAAGCTCCAGTACCAATTTTTAGAATTAGCAACCAAGAACCTGAATATCGATTGGGTGGAGCATGTAATACGGCATTGAATCTATCCAAATTAGGTATTCAGACCTCCTTATTTGGCTTTGTAGGTAAGGATATGGGTGCAACCTATATCAAGACCTACCTTTTGGAAAATAACATCGAATATCACCTCTCTGACGTATCTAATTTTCCTACCATAACCAAAAATAGATACTTTTCCAAAAACCAGCAAATTATCAGAATAGATCGTGAATATCGAAATAAACTTATTCATGATATTGATAATCAAAATAAACTAATTAAATCTTTTAAAGATATAGTTGGTATATTTGAGGTTTATGATACAATCATATTTTCAGATTATGATAAAGGTACTCTTTATCATCCAGTTTTAAAAGAAATTAAAGATATATGTTTAAATTTATGTATTCCTGTTTTTGTAGATCCTAAAGGAAATGATTGGGATAGATATAAAGGAGCATTTTGTATTACACCTAATTGGGAAGAATTTAAACAAATTTGTAATCAACCTAATCTTGCAAAAGATGCTGATATAAATATAATTGCTGATTATGCTGGAAAAATTTGTCGTAAATATGAACTGGAGTACCTACTTATTACAAGAGGGGCGCAAGGATTATTTTTAGCTGATAAAAATGATCAACCCATAGTGATAGGAACTGAAACCAAAGAGGTTTATGATGTATCAGGAGCAGGAGATACGGTTATTGCTGTTTTTGCTGCTGCTTTTGCAAAAGAATTTTCAATGAGTGTTTCAATGCAGCTTGCTAATATTGCTGCCAAAGTGGTTATTGGAAAACTTGGAACTTATGCAATAACTAATTCTGAGTTAAATTATGAGTTGTTAAAATATAAAGATGAGGAGGAATTAAATGATACGGTATAAGTTTAAAAACCCTCCAGAAAAAAAGCATGGTGAATTTTTATGTCCTTATTGCAATAAAGTGTATTTTAGTAAAATAAGTTTATCTGGACATATCGGAGGAGCGCATAGAAGACTTATTACTACAAAAACTAAAAAACCTTATTGCAAGTTTTGTGAAGCAGAATTAGTTGAAGGAAAAAACTGGCCCGATTGGGCTGTTAAACAACAAAATTTAATTTGTAAAAAATGTAAAAGAATTCAAAATAGACAATCATATCATAGAAAAAAAAGAATCAAAAAAGAAAATGTAGCAGAATGGCACAGGAGAGTAGCTAAAGGTATTGCTAATAAAAAAGCAAGGTTAGAAAAGGAAGCACTTAATGGAAACAGATAGACCAGAACCCATTATTCCCAGGAAACAGTTTATTGATTTAATAGAAGAAATGGAGCTTGATGATTTTGCTACTATTAATTTCAAATGTTTAAAGTATGTATCTGGAAATATTTCTATGACAGAACTATTCTATATTGTGATGGCTGTTTCTTTATTTAGGCCAAAACACATTATGGAATTTGGTACATTTAATGGTAGAACTACTTTGAATATGGCAATTAATTATGAAGGAGCAATTATTACTACTGTTGATTTACCAAGAAATAAAAAACACAGAACAAAGTTTCCATTAGAAGATAAAGGTAATTTGAGAAAATTAGATGAAACCGGATATGTTGGCAATAAAGCTAAACTTTGGCAAGGTCAAGATCCTGAAATTGTAGGACGGATAAAACAAATTTGGGAAGATTCAGCTAAAATTCAATTTGAAAAATATAGAGATGAAATTGATTTTTTATTTATTGATGCATCTCATTCTTATGAAAATTGTAAAAACGATTCCTACAATGGTCATAAGATAATTAAAAAAAATGGAATTATTTTTTGGCATGATTATGCTGGTTGGCCTGGAGTGACGGAAGCATTGAATGAATACTACTTAGAACAAGGCGAACCTGATAATATGTTTTGGTTTAATGATACATCAATTGTAGGAAGATTTTTTAATGAATCAAAAAAGACCTAATCGATTTGTGAAAAAACCTTGGGGCATTGAAATTTGGATGGTTAATACTGAATTTTACTGTTGGAAAATAATTACCTGTGTCCATGAAAAATGGTCATCTTATGGACGCTATCACTGGCATGAAAAAAAAGATGAAACGTTTTATGTAGTAAGCGGTATTTTACTTTTGGACATAGAAGAACATATGTCTTTTTATTGGCCTGGAGAAAAAATACGTGTAAAACCCTATCAAAAACACCGTTTTAGAAGTGCAAACCAAGCTTGCACTTTCTATGAAATATCAACTCACCATGACGAAGAAGATTCAATAAGGTTATAAAATGAGTAAAATAGTTATTTCTTTTATGTCTCAAAAAGGAGAAGCAAGAAATCCGAATTTACTTTTTGGGATATTAAATTTTAAAAGCCAAAAACTTGAACCTATTCGATTAGACCATCTTCCTAATACCAATAATTTCTGTCATGGTATGGGTATGTGTTACAATGATGATTACTTTTGTGCTGCTATTATTCCTATCAGAGAAAGACTTACCTCTAATCTGCTCACCATTAATCTTAAAACCGGAAAAAAGAAAATATCCTATCTCTATTTTTCTAAAGCGATTCACGGTATTACTTCTTTAGATAAAAATAGATTATTGGTTAATGCAACTCAAAATGATTGTGTGGTTGAGCTATGTCTTAAAGAAGGATGGGTTGTTACTGAGGATCTTTACCATCATTTTTTAGCAAAAGAATATTGGGAAGAAATTAGAAGAAGATGTTGTGATTTAAGACAAGATCAAATCATTTATCGTGGGCCTACCTACATTGATGATAATTATCATAACAATTCAGTTTTTAAATATAAAAACTCTATCTTTGCCACCATGTTCAGGGGGTTGCCTTATATGCAAGGAGTAGATGGTGGTGGAGCAATGTTTGATTTGAGATCTGGAAGAACAGTTATCGATGGGTTATCTCAACCTCATACTGCTTTTATAGACAGCAGAGAAAATTTTTGCTGCTGTAATTCATCAGCATTTACTTTCATTGTTAAAGATAAATTCATAGTTGAACTTGATGGTTATACAAGGGGGATCTATGAAGACCAAGAAAAAGGAGGATATTGGGTCGGTATATCCGCATATCGCAAGTACAATGCAAAACTTTCAAAATGGATCGAAAAATATCGTGGTGATCAACCACTTAAAGGAGCAAGAATTCAATTTATTGATTACGAAGGAAACATTGGAGACACAATTGAACTTGCTCAATATGGTAAAGAAATTTTTGACTTGCTACCATTTAGAGAAGGAGGATGGAATAAATGAAAAAATCAACAGTAAAAAAATTAATTGAATTAGGAGAAAATAAAAAAGCAAAAGTTGATCTTTTAAAAAAACGTTATAACTACCTTGCTTCAAAATCTCATAAGGGCAATGAGAGTAATCAAATGAAATATATCAATTATCATCTTAAAAAAATGGGAGCAGGAATATGAAAAGAGGGGGGATCAGAACCCAAAGGATATACGTTGAAGAAGATGGTAAAAAAGTGATTAAATTTCAGATTCAAGGACGTAAAAATGGTGTGTGGATTCCAGTAGTTGAAAGAAATAAGTTGAAACAAGATGTACCTATGGTATATAATACTATTGGTGAAGCGGAAAAGAAACTAAAAGAAATCCATAGACAAATAACAGGTAAGTCAAATGCCCAAAAGAATAAAGCTAAAAGTTAAAAACATACCACTTAATGATTCTATCTTTTTGCTTAAAGAATTAAAGAGTAATGAATGTGCTTGTGGTAGTTACAAAAAGGAGGGTAATTCATTTTGTTATAAATGTTATTCCGGTTTACCAGATGATATGCAAAAAGCTTTATATCAAAGGTTTGGTAATGGTTATGAAATGGCTTATGATGATGCTATCGGATGGTTAAAAGTATGGGAATGGGGATAACAGTAGAGTTTCCAATAATACCAACTATAATTTGGTTAGAAGTAAATTTTTTTGGTAGAACTATTTTACCCGAAATAGTTTGTTTATTTTTAATTATCTTATTTATTTTAGGAGTAACAATGAAAAAAATTATTTTACCAATCCTTTTTGTTTTACTTGTTTGTTTATCAGCAATAGCCCAGGAAATTAATTTACCCGATACAGGCGCATATGGCAAGATCCAAGGTGGAGATGAAACTCATGTTAATGAGGTCATATATAAAATTCCTTATGAAATAAGAGGTAATCAGATTTTAACTTTTGAAGTGTGGGATGCAGATTCCCTTGGTGAAATTAAAGTTTATTTAAACGACAAAGAAATTCATTCCGTACCTGCTCTTGGAAATGAAGTCTGGTCTACCACCCAAACTATTAAAATTAAAGACATTTTATTATGTGATGATAACTTAGAAAATAAGATTAAGTTTAACAATGAAAGTAATCCACCGGAAACTTATTGGTGGGGAGTTAGAAATGTTCAATTGACAAAAGATACAACTATGAACAATTTAACTTTGTATCAGGAATCAACAGGTAAAGATATGACAATTGCTTGGGATGCAGTAGTAGATGAAAGGTATCCCGATATATTTTATGATTTTTTCTTATACAATGAAGGAGAAGAAAGAAAATATTTAATAGGACATACTCAAGCAACTGAAGTAACTTTTAAACTTCCACGAACAGGTCTTTGGATATTTTATGCTCAAAGTTGTAATAAAGAATTTACTACAGATGAATCTGAAGAACCAAGAATATGTTCTCAATGGGGTCATTCAGCCCTGGAACAATTAGATGGAACCCCTTTTGGTCAGATAGATGATCCAGCTAACCCTGGAACTTTAGTAAAAGGTAAATGGATGATATACGGACACGTTGCTGCTCCTTCTGGTGGAGGAGTAGACTAAACCTAAAACCATTAAATTTATAAGGAGGCTGAATCATGCCAGAATCAGACGCAAAAAAAATCAGTTTACCAATGCCAGGGCCGATTTGTCCACCGTATTATCCTGATGAAGATCGTCAATTGGCAGCAGAGTTAATGGAGCTTGCAGGTAAGTTAATGGACATTGCAGGTAGAGTCATCAAACCCGATCATTACTGGAAACAGGAACCACCAATAGAACCCATTTTGCCGTTACGTGGTGCAGAAAAGAAGTAATAACCAATAACCTCTAAATTTGTAAGGAGAATTAAATTATGAGTGCAAATCTTAAATTTAAACCAAGTGGATCACCGGACGTAGTAAATTACAACCTTTACTACAAGGCACATGAAGATTCTGTGCCATTGACCCCAAACAATTCAATTGCTGTAGTTGATCTTGGCAAACCTGATGCTGAAGCAGATGGCTACATTCACATTGAATTAAATGCTATTGCTGCTTTGTCCGGTATGGATGGTTTGTATGATCTTGGTGTTGCAGCAGTTGATGATGCTACCAATGTTTCACCATTGCTTACTCAAGGGCTTGCTAACATAAGTCTGGATTTTTTGGCACCAAGCCCCC
>JAHWGK010000035.1 GCA_020054495.1 Thermoplasmata archaeon
AGAAATAGAATCAGCGCAGCCTAAAACAGATGTAACACCAGTAATTACCATTACAATTACAATACCAACTATAAGGCCTCTTCCCAAGCCCATATCATCAACCACTTCAAAATGTAACAAAAGTTTCCTTAATAACCTTTCGATAATATAAATCAACCAAGATAAGGAACGTTATTTTTTAACACCATCATCCTTTATAAATCATATTCTTTTAAAACATCCACCAAACATATAAAATTGACACTACTAAAATATAAATCTATCGTTGAAAAAAATGAATTACACCCAATAAAACCTAGTAAACAAAAGAAAAAAGTTTATCCCCTCAGTTTATAAACAAACCATACACAATTATAAAAACGAAAGCTGTTGTGCAAACAAAGAATATCTCCCTATTGACTCTGAAAACATCAAATCATTATCAACAGCTTTATGCTTTGTTATAATCACGATTAATTTATCCGACCAATCACTGATAGCTCCATAAATATCCCTTGCCATCACCTTAACCTCATACGTACCTGGATCATGCCAAATATGAGATACAGTGCAGGTATCACCTGAAACATAAGCACCAGTCCACTCATCCTCAATATTATCCCTATCCCAATCCCAACCATAAAATATAGCATCATTATCAGGGTCTGAAGTAAAAGTCGAATAATTATACAAAATGTCAACATATCCATAAGCTGGACCGTTTGGAATTGATGGGACATCCGGAGCATGAGTAAAATCAGCCTTTGTTGCAACCATTAAACCACCAAACATAGAATTTCTATAATAACCAATATGAGGATTATTTTCATAATCAAATTGAAGAGAATTATACCAACCGTATTCATCCCCACCTTCACCCACCACACTCGTCATCCAATATGGATCAGATTCAACATCAATAAAAGAAGCATACCTCAGCTGATACTCGACTTCACTTAAGATGTCCTCTGTGGTATTATAAAAAGTATAACTAATATGTGGATTACCATCCAAATCAAGAGCTAAAGAATTCCTATAACCATTTTTACCCTTTGTATCATCAACAATATAAAGCTCCCAGTTATTATTTACAAACCTGGCATATCTTAAAACATAATCATAAATAACAGGATCCTCCCCACTAAAAGACTCCATAGGTCTTTCTATTTCTTCACAATAACTTATATGCAATGTCTCATCATATGGATCAGCAGCTAAAGAAACAGCTCCATTTCGTTTCGACCAAGAATCCACTGAAGTTATATTCCATGTCGAATCAGATTTTCTGGCAATTTTCAAAAAAGCATCAGTACTCTTTGTTTTTACTTCATAGAGTTTATCAAAAGCTATACATACCTCATTATCAGAGGTTATAGATATTGAATTTTCATTCCAACAAAATGTTTCCACAGTTTCTGTCACCCAACTCCCATCCTCAAGCCATGCATGTTTAATATCACCACCTTCTGATTTATGATAATTAATAGGATTATCATTGACAGCATAGCTCATATGAGGAATATCATTTAGATCAAGTGAAAGCTGAACTCCCCACCCTGCAATTCTATCAGAGTCAATTATCTTTTTCTCCCATTGTGAACCATTTCTAACAGCATATTTTAAAACCATTTTATTTGGGTAATTATAATAATACATATATCCGATATGAGGTATGTTATTAGAATCTATAACAAGAGAAAGATGGTTGGTTACAGGAGAATCAACAGTTTCAATAATCCAATTACTACCAGACCAATGAGCATACTTTAAACCTAAGTTATTTTTATTAAAATAACATATATGCGGATAACCATATGAATCAATCGCAAGAGAAGAACCACGTCCAACATTACCTGAGTTGTCCACTAAAAAAATTGTCCACTCATTATCCTTGTCTATTGATTTTAAAGGTATAGAAAAACCTAAATTTGAAGTACTATAAAAAACAAATAATATCAAAATACTTGCTGATAAAAATTTATTAAATATCTTCTTCCACCATCAAACCCTAAACAAAAAAGTAAATTTAAAATTTTTTTTATATTACTCATAACATTTTAATTCTACTTTCTACTCACAATGAAGAACAAAATTGGATTAAAAAAAATTATATATTTACCAACAATTATAAGCAAATTGTTAATCCAAAATATAAAACATATATCTATAATTTAATAGAGTTTGAAGATTAGATCTTCGGTGTACTGATGTTCTGAAATATCATCCTTACAAATCAAACTTTTTTCATATCCTCAATGAAATAAATCCTGTTCTCTTTATATTCGATTTCTTTTCCTATAATATCTCCTTTATCCTCAATAATTCTGGAGAAAAATCTATGCTCTACTGGGATATCAAAGATTCCATCCTTGTCTTTTTTGACCCATATCCTGTAAAGAGTTCCACCGCCATCGATACCTATTATCGATCCTCTCATAGTAACAGTTCCTCCAGATTTCGCCTCTTATCTTTGTCGTCGAAAAAGACAATCCCGCAGGTGCAATCCCTTGCTATCTTTTGCAGACTTTCATCTGTCTCGGCCTCATCCGCCCTTATTCCAAGTTTTTCGATTTTCTCAATCCAGCCGGTCTTGTTTGGCTCTATGTCGTTGTTCCCAATGTTAAGGGTGAAATACTTTTCTATCTCGTTAACCTTGATAATTGCCTCGTTATCACCAAGACCAGCACATGCATACAGGAGAGAACCTTTTGGGTAGGATTTATTCTGTGCTTCTGCTCTTTTCTGCTCCCAGGGTCTGCCGTCATTTTTATCCCCAGTATCATTTGGTGAATCAAATGGAGTAATTGAATAAGTGTCAAACCAGATATCAGGATTAACTAAAAAATACTTCGTAAGATTCCAATAAAGTTCCGCAGTTACATTAACATCATCCCGATCTGTACGGGCTAAACAATCGCCCTCAGAATAATTCAAACCCGTCCTATGCCAATGATCCCAAGTTGCAATAGCACCCTTTACAAACATAAAAGAAGAGCAATTCTCCCTACTACTAAAAGTAGCCATCTCACTACCTGAACCATTACTATTATCAGTTTTATTTACATAACCCGTTCTCTGATAATACTGGGTTTGATTTAAAGTCTCATTAAGTATGTCCCAATGAATTAGATCTTTACAAAATAATTCTAATACTTGATCTGATTGATTCATGCCAAGCTGATCTAAACCAAAATAATAAATCACGTTATCATCTGGATGAGTGTTGTTGTAATGCCAGGCACCACGGCAACCGATCTCCTCTCCTGTTGTAAATAAAAAAGTGAGGTTATATTTAGGTTTTATATTATAATCCTTAAAATATTTCGCTATACCTAACACTATCGCTCCACCAATACCAGAATCTCCAGGTGTTTGACCCCACCAGCCATCAATTCTGTTGCTTAAAATCGCAATAGCATCATTTGGGCTTTGGTCAATTGTGATATTTCCAATTACATTATATGCATCAACCGCAGATGTATTATCTGTTTCTTCTAATAATGATTGATTACCATAGCCTGTTAGTGTTGTATCTGCATAGTTATCAACCAACCAATCGCCTACAGTATAATTTATTGTAAAAGTCTGCAATCGAGGAGTTTCAATATCCATAATTACTTCCTGTAAATCAAGTAAATTCTCTATACAAAACGATGTATTATATTCAATATTTTTAAAATTCACCTTTGTATGAAGCATCCAATGATGTTCAAATGATGAATAAAGAATAAATGCCTTACATACAGGCTTACTAAGATTTTCTAAAAACTGATTTATTATATGCCAAGCCATTGCTTTTATGCCCCAACATTCAACATAATCACCAAAATTATATGGAGGAGCAAGATTTTTTCCTTGAATCGCTCTAACAAATTTTATAAAATCATTGGGAAAGTCTCCTTTTTCAAGTTCATAATGATCAGGTATTCTATCAATTATTGTAAAATTTTGATTAGGATATGAACCCATATTACTAAAATTATAGGTAAATGTTAGATTCCCTGTGACATTATCAACTAAAATATATGTATAGTTCTGAATAATACTTAAAAGATCAGTACCATTATTTTTCGGGATAGCAATAACTGGATAAACACAGGATGAAGTATCAATACTATCAAGTCCTTTTGGCCCTGAGTCAATAACAAAAGTTGCAGATGCATTTGTTATGTTGTCCAGTTGCTCCTGGCAATTTCCTGATGATTCATTTATTAAAAAAACCCGATCAAATTGTTCAGAATATGAAATTGTTTCATTTTCTGTTATATATGTTAAATTTCCAAGTATTATTGAATTTTTATTATTTACATTTGACGTCCCTGGAATTTGATAGTAAAAATTATTAAATGTTCCTCCTAAAATATTAAATGATGTCATATTTTTCGGAGTAATTTTAACGTTAGAGAAAGTGTTGTTGAAAGTGGGATTTCCATCAAAATAAGTTAATTTGGATTTGCTACAGCCAGCAGCCATTAAAAAACTCTCTTTTTTTGGTATATTGCTAGGGAGTCCTGTTTCAGTTTCATAATCATTATTATTTACTGTTAGTTGGAAATCATTTATCCAAAAGCAAGTTGTATATTCCCATGAATTGCCATCTATATGTCCAAGTTGTTCTTCATGAACATCTCCAAGACTTAAATTATTATTCATTTCATATTTTAAAATATTAAACACTGTACGATTTGCACCCCAACTACCAAAAGCTCTACCCTTTGGAATTAATCCGTCTGGGTACCTATATACTACTTTTGCAATATCATTCACCATATCCCAGATATAATCAGTATCTAATGTTTCATTATCTTCTCCACCACCTCCACCAGATGCTTCTACTTCAAGGTTATTTGGTATTATTACAATTCCAGAGAGACAAATTAACAGCGTCACAATAATTACATATATTTTATTTTTCATACCTTTTTCCTCCCCAGTTTTATTACTCATATACACAGAAAGAATTAAATCAATATCGACATTTTTCACGTTTATTGTCGAAAAAAATTCCATTATTTTAAAATTTTTATGAAAGATTTAAATATCTAAACATCATGATAAATACGTAATGGGGGGAAGACTCATGAAAAGAGAAATATTATCAATTGGAACAGTCTTTTTATTATTTACTCTTACAATAGTTCCCTTAACATACGGTATTAAATTAAACTCCAATAATAAAGAGGTAAAATTTGATAGTTATAATTCTAATAGATATCTTTATCCTGAATTTCATAATTATAAGAATTTTCAAGAAAAAAAAAATCCTGAAAATAATCTAAATTTAAAAATTCAATCAAGTTACAAATCTTCAACAGTTATTAATTCAAAACAAATGGTAAATTCTTTAAATAATCCTATGGATAGTGCGTGGCCAATGCATGGACATGATGTTCGACATACAGGGAGAAGTCCGTACAGCACAGCTAATACATGGGACCTTGTATGGAGATTTGAGACATTAGGTTGGGCAGATAATTCTCCAGTTATAGACAAAAATGGAATAATCTATATTGGCTCATGGAATCTTTATGCAGTATATCCTGACGGCACAAAGAAATGGGAATTTGATGGTGGAAATCCTGAAACATGCTGTCCAGCAATTGATGAAAATGGAATTATTTACTATGGAGATTATACTGGTGGTAACTATTTTTATGCTATATATCCTAATGGAACATTAAAATGGAAGTATCCAATATCTGGTATGTGCACATCTCCTACTATTACAGAGGATGGAATAATCATATTCTCAGATACAGATAGTCAATATATCAAAGCTCTTTATCCAAATGGAACATTAAAATGGAGTTTTAAAACAGGTCATGTTGTATATTCATCTCCAGCAATAGGTTTAGATGGCACGATATATTGTGGCTCACATGATACTTATGTATATGCTCTTTATCCAAATAATGGAACAATAAAATGGAGGTTTAAAACCAATGCTTGGGTGCATGGTTCCCCATCAATTGCAGATGATGGGACTGTGTACATTGGTTCAGATGATGGATATCTCTATGCCTTAAATCCAAATAATGGAAATTTAATATGGAAAGTTTATGTTGGCTCAGTAGATGGTAGTCCTGCAATTGATAAGAATGGGATTATTTATCTTGGCGTTTGGCAAAAAAAGTTTCATGCAATCTATCCTAATGGAACTATTAAATGGACCTTTGATACTGGAGAAGGAAAAGTATGGGCTTCTTCACCTGCACTTTCAGATGATAATACAGTATATTTCGGCACTTGTGATCTAGAATTTACAGGTGGTGTAGAATTTATTGCTCTTTATACAGATGGAACTTTAAAATGGCGGAAAAATCTCAATACATTCTTTACATCTCCAGCTATTGGAGAAAATGGATCTGTTTATATGGCATCAAGTGGTTCAGAAGGTTTTCTAAATGCGTATGGTGTTGGAGAACTTCGAGCTTCTACCAATGGTCCTTATTATGAATTAATTAATGAACCTATACAGTTTGAAGGATTAGCAACTGGTGGCATTTCACCTTATACTTATCATTGGGATTTCGGAGATACTCATACTTCAGATGAACAAAATCCAACCTACACTTATACAGCTGCTGGAAATTACGATGTAGTTTTAACCGTAACTGATTCTGAACAAAACACAGCAATTGATACAACATATGCATGGATACAAGAAACAAACGACCCACCAGACATGCCAAATATAATAGGTCAAATAAATGGAAACGCAGGGACTTCTTATGACTACACGTTTTCTGCTATAGATCCTGATGGAACTCCTATCTACCTGTTTATCGATTGGGATGATGGACAAACAGATGAATGGATAGGACCTTATAGTTCTGGAGAAGAGATAATAAGAAGTCATACATGGACAGATAAGGGGACATATACAATTAAAGCCAAAGCTAAGGATCCATATAATGAAGAAGGTCTTTGGGGTGAACTTGAAGTTATAATGACTAGAAACAAAGCACTAACTAATACTCTACTTATGAATTTATTTAATCAAAATCCAATTCTAAGGCAGGTTTTACTACGACTAAGCCTATAAGGACAAGTATTATCGTTGGCATAATTGCTTTGTTTATCTTTACATCATTAACTCCTATGTCTTTTGGAACAGATATAGTATCTAAGGAGCAAGTAGATATTGAAGATTATAGTAGATATCTGTATCCTGAGTATTATGATTGTTTCAATGTTAATGAAATACCCGATTATATAGAACAATGTTCTATGGATGAATTCCAAGATTATGAAATAAGTGAATCACAAGATATTGATAATTCAGAAGAACCGATACTCCAGTTAGATGGTCCAATGGACTCTGCTTGGCCTATGTATTGCCACGATGTAAGGCGTACTGGAAGAAGTCCATATAGTACTGCTGATAATCCTGGTACTGAGAAATGGCGGTTTGATACAGATGATGTTGAAGTTACAGGAGGACCAGTTATTGATGAGCAAGGAGTAATTTATATTGGTAATACTGTTTTATTTGCAATTTATCCAAATGGCACGTTAAAATGGAAATATGATCATCCTCATAGAATTGATTCTTCTCCTGCTATTGATGAAAATGATGTTCTTTATTTTGGAACAACATTAGGTTGGCCAAATTATTTTTATGCAATATTTTCTAATAATGGTACGTTAAAATGGAAGTATGATTTAGGTTATGATGATGTACATTCTTCACCTGTAATTGGTGATGATGGAACGATTTACTATAGCACAGATGATGGGTGGGAAAATGGCTCGTGGAGTGGTTCTATACGAGCTTTAAATCCTGATGGAACTTTTAAATGGCGTTATATAACAGATCATGTTGTGTATTCGTCACCTGCTATTGGAGATGATGGTACTATTTATTGTGGTTCCCATGATAGCAACTTATATGCGTTGTATCCAAACAATGGGTCCCTGAAGTGGAAATATCAAACAGGTGATTGGGTGGCACGAGGTCCTTCTATTGCTGATGATGGGACAATCTATTTTGGCTCATGGGATGGTTATCTCTATGCTGTTTACCCTAATGGAACGTTGAAGTGGAAAACAACAGGAGAGTATCACGCTAGCACTACTCCAGTTACTGCACCGGATGGTACAATTTATATTGGATATGAATATCTAGCTGCTATTAATCCTGATGATGGTTCTGTTAAGTGGGCATTTGACCCTGGGCCCTATACAACAATACGTGGTGGTAATCCATGTATTTCTGCTGAGGGTACTATCTTTTTTGGTACTCATATCGGTGAAACTGATGGAGGGGAGCTTATTGCTGTTAATCCTGATGGTACTGAAAAGTGGCGTATAATGCTAGCCAACGACTGGATTTGGTCTGCTCCTGCAATTGGTGAAGATGGGACTATTTATGTTGGTTCAGAAAATGATGGATACCATCCAGGTTCCTGGGGTTATCTTCATGCAATTGGCAAATTAGACCCAGATGCACCAACTGCTCCAATTATTGATGGCGAAATAAATGGAGGAATCGGAAACGAGTATGAATACACTTTCAAATCAACTTCATCGCTGGGTAGAAATGTTTATTATTACATTGAATGGGGCGATAACACTGCAAAAGATTGGTTTGGACCTTTCAATTCAGGAGACGAAGTAAAAGCAACTCATAAATATAATAGCGAAGGAACATTTACCATCAAGGCTCGTGCTAAGGATACAGAGAATCTATGGGGTCCTTGGGGTGAATTTAAAGTCACAATAACTAGAAATAAAGTAACAGCAAATTCGTTTTTATTTCAGTTATTAAATGGTTTTCTTCAACTTCAAAAAATATTTTTAAATCTAATAAAATAAAAATTTAAGATTAAAACATTTATATACTCTGTATCAGATGTTATTTGTAGAGGGAGGTAGAATGTTTTGAATAAAAACAACCTGACCATTGGAATCACTATTCTGTTTATCGTTTCAGCATTGACTCCGATGACCGTTGGATATAACCTTAGAACATCCATTGAAACCGAACTACAATTAACTTCAACTGGTAACGATGGTTTGAGTTATTCTTCTTGGCCAGTGCATAAACATGATCCACAACGAACAGGACGAAGCCCTTATGATACAAGTAACAACCATGGGGGGATAAAATGGAAATATCTCTTTGATATGGGAGCTCAATTTAACTCTGCTGTTATTGACAGCAATGGAACAGTTTACATATCAAACTACTGGGATTTAATTGCAGTTGATAAAAATGGGACTGGCAAATGGATAGTAGATACTGGTGACTATAAGGGTGGTACACCTGCTGTTGGTCCTGATGGAACAATCTACATCGGAACCATTGATCATCTTTTTGCATACAATCCAGATGGTACAAAAAAATGGACATTGGAGAATGAACATAATTTTTTTGGTAATCCAACTGTTGGTCCTGATGGTACGGTGTATGCTACGACTAATGATGGTTATTTGTATGCTGTTAATCCTAATGGTACTGTAAAATGGCGTTTCATTGATAAAAATGAAGGGTGTAGTGATGCTGCAGTTGACCATAACGGCAATATCTATTATGGTACTATTTATTCAAACAATCTTTATTGTATCAATCCCAATGGTACTGAAAATTGGCGATATAGAACAGTTCATGGTTTTGATTATTGCCCAGTCATCGGTGATGATGGTACAATTTATGCTAAAGATATATCCTACCTGGTTGCTTTAAATCCTGATGGAACCGAAAAGTGGAAACAATATATTTGGGGAGATAATCCTTCTCTTGCTCCAGATGGGAAAATTATTCTCGGAGGTACAAGCGAGTTTATCACAGCTCGAAGTCCTGAAACTGGAGGTATTCGCTGGCGATATGAAATACCTAATATTCAAGTTTTTATTGATTCAGTAACAGAAACAGCAATTGGGGGTGATGGAACAATATATTTCGCCTACACCTATGATAAAAGATTTGGATTCGTATGCGTCCTTTCACCTGAAGGTGATCTTTTATGGGAAACCCATCTGACCAGTGATATTCAACCCGTTAAATTTTTCTATATACTTTCAGAGCCTTCAATCGGAGAAGATGGAACTGTTTATATAACAACTGAATTTTCTTATCAAGGACCTAATTCCTCTGAAGATTTTGGGTATCTGTATGCTATTAATAAGCAAAATCCTAGCCCAGCACCTGGAAAGGTTATGATTAATGGTGAAACCAATGGCAAGGTGGGAATGGAATATAATTATACTTTTAAATCTGCTTCTCCAACAGGTGAAGATGTTTACTATCTTATAGACTGGGGTGATTATACTTATGAACGATGGATTGGTCCTTATCCTTCAGATGAAAAAATTACAGTTGGTCATATTTGGGATGAAGCAGATAGTTATGTTATTAATGCTAGAGCTAAAAGTACTGATGATATGTGTGGTCCTTGGAGTGAACTAACTGTCAGTATGCCTAGAAACAAAGCAATCAGCAATGTTTTGTTTTATCGGTTTTTAGAACAATTCCCATTACTTAATAAGTTTTTAACTCTCCTTATGAATTAATACTTTAGAGTCAGGATTCTGACTTTAGAGTCAAAATCGACTTTAGAGTCAAAGCCCCAAAAAGGGGCTTTGCACAATAATCCATGCTAATGGTTGTTTTGCACAATAAATACCCTTTTTGCACAATAAACCTTGACAATATTTGTAATGGTCAGTTTTTTTGGCAATATATCATATATTTGTATACAGGTTTTAAATACTAATAACCAGATTAGAATATATGTAGAGGGAGGATAATATGAAGAATAAAATTATAGGTATTTTTGTTTGTATATTATTTATTGGAGTAAATTTTTTTCCTAGCATTTCAAGTTACGATAAAGATACTGAAAAAATGTGTTCTGGATATGATTTGGTGATTATTGCACCAAAAAAGTTTATTTCTTCTCTTGAGCCACTGGTAGAACATAAAAATTTTTATGGTGTAAAAACTTTGATCAAAAATGTTGATGAAATTTACGAGGAATTCGAAGGGAGAGATAAAGCTGAACAAGTCAAATACTATATAAAATATGCAATTGAAAAATGGGATATTGAATATGTACTTCTTATTGGTGGGAGAAAAGGTCAATCATCAATTGAAGATTGGTGGGTACCTGTTAGATATAGCCATATAGAATGGAAAAATGATGAAGGTAGACAACTAATAGAAAAGAGGTTTATAAGTGACCTATATTTTGCTGATATTTATGATAAAGATGGTAATTTTTCCAGTTGGGATACCGACAACGATGGTATTTTTGGCGAATGGCCACAATATAAACCAGCAGAGGATATAATTGACTTATATCCTGATGTATATCTTGGGCGACTACCATGTCGAAATATTTTTAATGTAAAAATTATAGTAAATAAGATTATAAATTATGAAACAGAAAAATGTGATGATTCTTGGTTCAAAAAAATTGTAGTTGTTGGTGGCGACTCATTCGTTGATATTCCAGGTTATGAAGGGGAAGAATATACACAAAAAGGGTTAGAGTATATGCCTGACTTCAATCATATCAAACTTTGGACTTCGGATGGTAGTTTAAAAAGTTGGAGAGATGTTGTTAAAGCATTTAACAAGGGCTGTGGTTTTATATGGTTTTCAGGAGGGGCAACTCCTATTTGCTGGGGAACACATTTACCTAATGAAGCTAATCAAGATAAATGGCTTTATATCCTAAGGATGAGACATATTCCATTGTTATTAAACAATAAAAAATTACCGATTTGTATCAATGGTGGAGGTTGTCATAATTGTATGTTTAATTTTAGTCTGGGATACTCTCAGTGGGCTACTTTTCCCAACACTCGTTGCATGGGTGAGGCATTAACTTTTAAGTTATTTGGAGGAAGTATTGCAATTATTGGTCCAACATCTGTTGCCTATGAAACACCAAATATTATTTCAAAACGTGGAGGAATCGAATGGCTTGACATACATTTTTTTGAGGAATACAACATCAGTAAAACACACATATTTGGAGAAATATGGGGAAAAACTATTTATAACTATTTACAAAATTTTTCTATAAATTGGAATGATGCTAGTTCTAATGATGATTCGCTTATAGTAAAAAACGTTGAAGCATGGTTAATATTAGGAGATCCAAGTTTAAAAATAGGCGGCTATAAATAATATATTAGCCTTCTAGATACTTAATAACGTGGAAGTTATAAATAAGTAAAAATATTTATTTTTCGACATCAACAATATCAATTCTAATAATTATTCCACAATCAAATACATTACAAATATTATCATCAAAAATTTTAGATCAATGAAAAAAAACCATTAATATATCAAGACATAGAGTACATTACCTATCTTGGTGGATTGGGCCCTGAAGAGGGATATGGTATTGTAGTTGATAGTGAAGGATATACTTATGTGACTGGATTCACTGGATTAATTAACTTCCCAACGATAAATCCATATGATAAAAGTTATAATTTTTTATTCAAAGATAATATTTTATCTAACAACCTTTGAGCATGTACTGCATCCAGAAATTTTCTTATATTCACCTTTATAAAGCATTTCTCTGATTTCTTGATATTTTTCACTATTCCAGATTTCTCTTATTGATAAATCGTTAACATTACCTAAAATAAGTTTATTACTGAAATCATTGCAGCAGAGAATCACATCACCATTAGACATAATATTAAAAGTTGTTAAAGGAGTAGAGCAACCTTTTACCATCTTTATTCCAAGATGACGTTTTAAACTGGTAAAAAATGAATTATCTTTCTTTTTCAAATTAAGATTTTTAATCAATAGGATTATCGGTGATGAATTACAACAAGAATCTGGAGATATATTTAAAAATTGGTTTTGTCAAGTTTCATGGAATGCATCAAATTCATATATAATCTATGAGGCTTTTATCCCAGGTTCATTGTTTAGATATTTCTTTTCTCTTTTAACAGGTATGATATTCGACCATGTTTCTTTTGGGCAGAGTTACATGAATTTGGGTTCTGATGGATGGATTAATACTCAAGGTGCACTTGGTGAGATGAATTATGAGGGTACATTTTGGGGTTACTTAGGAATTTTCCAACAACCAAAGACCGGTTATATCTATTATATAGGTATTAAAAATTTTATTGGATTGCGTTATGCAAATTTTTATATGGGTAACGCTCTAAGAGTAAAAATCGGAACTACCAAACCATAGATGTGTTTTTTATTAAAACGAGTATCAATAGAAATGAAAGGTATATTTACCTTTAGAATTTAGTAGTTAAAAGATTTATATACTCTGTATCAGATGAGATATATGTAGAGGGAGGAAATAGAAATGCATAAAAATGTGTTTTGGAAGAAAGGATTGGTAATAGGAATAATATGCATGTTTTTACTCACTATTTCTCAATTTGTCATAGGGATTAAAACATTAAATAATAATGCTGATTCTACACCTCATGAACCTATATATATTGATGGAAATAATGACTTCATTATAGGACAAAACGGTGTTATTTTAGGTGATGGAACTCTAGATAATCCTTATACAATTAGTGGATGGGAAATCAATGCATCAGCTGCTGATGGTATATTTATTAGAAATAGTGATGTTTATTTTTTAATTGAAAATTGTTATATTCATGATGGTAAGTCGGAGTATTGTGGAATTGTTCTTAAGAACGCTGTAAACGGTGAAATAAACAGAATAAATTCTAATATAAACAGAAAAGGCATTGATTTAAGGGATAACTGTAAAAAGATTTCCATCTCAAATAGTTCTTTTCATAATAATTATTATTGCGGTATTCATTCTGAAGGCTCTTTAATAAAAATCATTAACAACACTGTTAGTTATAATATTCAAGATGGGGTTGATCTTTCATCTTGTGATAGTATAATAGAGGGAAATATAGTTACTAATAATATTCATGATGGTATCGGTGGGAATAATGCCAATAATAATACCTACATTAATAATACTGTTTCATCAAATTATAGAGGCTTTATTTTCAGTAACTCTTCTCAAAATATATTTCTAAGTAATAACCTTTCCTTAAATTCTGATTCTGGTATTTTCCTACATTCATGTAAAGATAATAATATCATTTGGAATACTATTTCAAATAATGGTCAAGGTATAGAATTTACGTATTCCCATGATAATTATATTTCAAAAAATACAATTACTTCAAACAAACATTATAACATTTGGTTTTATGGTTGGAGCAATACTAATACTATTGAATATAATTCTATTAGTTCAAGTTATATCGGCATATTTTTCCCTGAAGCACGTTATAATAAGATTTTACGAAACAATATAAAAAATAATGAATTAAGTGCAAATTTTCAGTCTGTTCCTAATACCTGGGATAAAAACTATTGGGGAAGACCTAGACTATTTCCAAAAATAATTTTCGGAACAATATTATTTATTCCTTGGATTAACATTGATTGGAATCCAGCAAAAGAACCATATGACATACCAAGTGTTTAATCCTAATTTGTTCTCAATATTACAACAGTTACTATTACGATTTGGACTGCGAAAAAATGTTGTTAGTCCAAACAAATCTCTTCTTTTTTTATTCTATTTTTACAGTACTAATACCATCCTCGTTTTCAGTTATAAAAATAATGTTCTCCATATCATTTTTAACATCATCCACGTGGGTGATTAAAAAGATCTGCCGGAATTTAGAGGACAAACCATTTAATGCTTTCATTATGTTTTGTCTTCTAAACTTATCCTGAGATCCGAAAATCTCATCAAGAATAATAAAATTAAAAACACCACCAGCACGCTCAGTGATAACCTCAGAGATAGCCAAACGCAAACAAAGATTTGCAAGATCCTCTTCGCCACCAGAAAAACGCTCAATTCCATAAGCGTTACCGTTGTCATAAATTAAAAGATTATAATTTTCATCAAGCTCAAGCTCATGGTATTTTCCTTCAGTCAGTCTCTCAAAAAAATCAGATGAATAAGATGACAAGGTAGGTCGAATTCTAGATATCAAATGCGTTCTAAAAGAAGCCATAACTTCACTAAGCATACCTAAATAGTGAACTGTCTTTTTTTCAGCTTTAATCTGTTTTTTAAACTTATCGAGTTGTAAAATTTTTTCTTTCAAATTTTTGATTTCTTGAGAAATAAGTTTTTTTTCACCTTCTTTTTTCTCAAAATCTAGATTTAAAGCTGCTAAACCATCCTTTTTTCCACTAAAAACATCAAGTGAGGACTGATATTTTTTATATAAAACCTCAACCTGTTTTTTAACAGTTTCAAACTCTTTTAAATTAAAAGTAACAAGGCCTATTTTTTTAAGTTCTTTATCTTTGCTTTCCATCTCAGCGTTTTCTCGTTTTAATTCAGCTGAAATATTACTAATGGTTGCATCAATTCTTTCTTTTTCTCTCAACTGACTTTGTAAATAATTTCTTTTTTTCTGAAGGGCCTGTTGTTCACGAGAAAATTTATCCTTTTCCTCTTGCACTTTTTTAATTTCATTTGAAAACGATTTAATCTCTTCTTTGTATTTACGTTTCTCTTCTTCAAATTTTTTTAAAAGAACATCATGCTGATCAGAAAGAACTCTTTCACAGGTGGGACACTTAGCAGCAGGACCCAGTTTTTCAATATCTTTCCTCTTAATATCAATATCAGAAATATCTATTTTGATTCTTTCAGCAAGTGTCTTTTTTTGCTCAATTTTTTTAACACTCTTTTCTATCTGAGCGCCTATCTCATTTAGACGCATATCGGTAGATTTAACATTATCCTCTAAATTTTTAAAGCTAACAAGTTTTTTCTTTTCCCTTTCAATAATTTTTTGTCTTTCAGCAAGCTTTTCTTTTAAATTTTTAATTTCACCCTGTAATTTCTTTTTATTTTCAAAAAGAGTTTTTTTCTCAGCTAGTTTTTCTTTACGCTCACTAACTCTTTCATATTCTTTTTTACTATCAAGATAATTTTTTTCTAAGATTTTTAACTCTTTTTTAAAATTTAGAATTTTTTCTTTCGACTGTTTAATAATTTGGTTAATTTCTTCTTTTTGTTTTTCAAAATTCTTTATTTCATCTTTGAAAATATTGATTTTTTCTTTTCCACTTTCGGCGATAAGATCTTGGTTTAATCTTTCTATCAATGTATCCTTGTTCCTCTTATCAGATTTTATTTCTTTAATAACAGAATCGAGCGAATCTACTCCAAGCATTTTTAGAATCAATGGTCTCCTCTCGCTTGCATTCATAGACGAGAGCGTATTGAGTTCTTTTTGTTTAGCAAATATTGAGGTGAAAAACGATTTGAAATCCATACCAAGTTTCTTTTGAACATATTTACTAACAACCTCAGCACTAGTCGCTGCAATCTTTCCATTAACCGTTGCAGTTGCAGATACAGTCAAATGCTTCCCAGACATCCCTCTGACTATTCTGTAATTATTTTCCTCAAAAACAAATTCTAATTCAACTCTGCAAGGATCTGTAAATAATGCACTCTGTCTTTTTATTTGATCAGCAGAAGTTCTTGCAGCAACAGAACCATATAGCACCCATGCAATAGCTTCAAAAATAGTTGATTTTCCTACACCATTTAGTCCAACTACACCGGTTACACCATCTGGAAACTCAATTGTAACATTTTTGAATTTTCTAAAGTTTTTCAAAGTCAAATTTTTAAGTATCATTTGCCTTCGTCTCTTGCTTCTACTTTTTCAATATAACTAATGCCAAGCTCTAGAATTGTTTCTTTTTCGTTCAAATCTTGGCTTTCGATAAATTGTTCAAATTCGTTTGCTAATGCATCTATTTTTGACGTTGTGCCGGACTTTGCTTCCCCGCCCTTGACTACATTTGCTTTTATCTCATAATGAATTGCTTCACTGCTCATTTTTCTGATTTCATCAAAATCAAGCCCTCTGTAAATATGAGTAGGTACGTCCTCAAGAGTTATCCGAAATGTTTTTTCTTTTGGCTCTACCTCGCTTACGGTTTCTTTTATTTTTTTCATTACTTCATCTAACTTAAGATTTGAACATTTGATTGGTTTTGGATCTAACATTGGTCTGTTTTTTAGCTCATTAAAAGTATGCTTTAGTTTACCATTTGAAAGCTCGAGCTCTATGAATCCTTTTTTGTCAGGTGCATCTGTAAAAGTGAAACGCTCGGTTGATCCAGAGTAGAATGCATTATTTGCCAATTTAGTAAATCTATGATAATGCCCAAGAGCAATATAATCAAAATTGTTACTAAGAAAATTTGTTGGAATGATGAGCTCGTTGAACTCATTCATACTGAATACTTTGATTCCTGCTAAAGCACCATGCGACACAAAAATATTGTAATCCACAGTTGGATCTGGTTTAATTTTTTTTAACTCATCGTTGAACTGTGATTTTAATTCACATTGAGGAAGTGCATGAACCGCGATTTTTTCATTATTTATCTTAAATGACAACGTTTCATATTTAGCGTTATAAATCGGATAAACGTTATCAATGTGTTCAAATATGCTGAAAATGTGGCCTGTTTCTTTTAGTTTTGGATGTTCATGGTTTCCTGCAATCACAATAAATGGTATTTTTTCTTTTGAAAGACGTATAATTTGTTTGATAGCAAATGTAATTGCTCTGTTATTTGGTCTTACTGAATCAAACAAATCACCAGCATGAATGATTAAATCAGATTTTGATTTAATCGCATGGTCAACAAATTGTTTGAAAGCATTATAAGCGTCGATTTCACGTTGATTTATTCCCGCTCCTGTTACCTTACGGTAGGCAGAATAGCCCAAATGCGTATCTGCAACATGTAAAATTTTCATCTTATCGTTTACGATTCAACTTCATAGAAACAATATCACATACAAGCGTAACAGCATCGAGAGTTGGAGCAATTGGTGGAGCATAAGCAGTTTCAAGCTTGCGCAGCGTCTCAACATCAAGTTGTCCGAGGATTGCACAAGCAAACATATTGATACGTTGCGCTGCATTATCACCTACTGCTTGTGCACTAATTATCAAGCCGGTGTACTTATCTACTAAAATTTTTACTGAAATTGGTTTACCACCTGGATAATAATCAGGCAAAGATGATCCATTAAAACGACCTGAAACAACAGTAAAAATATCATTAATTCGTTTTGTAGTTGGCCCAACAGCTGCAATCTCAATACCGAAAAATTCAGAAGTAGACGTATTTAAAATTCCTTTGTGAAGTTCATAATCTCCACCCGCTGCATTAATACCTGCAGAAATTCCTTGGCGAACAACAATACTGCCAAGACCTACTAGTGATGGTTTAGCCGTTATATAATCAACAAACTCTGTGCAATCACCAATAGCATAAACATTATTAATACTAGTCTTACATCTTTTATTAACAACAATTCCGCCAGTTGTACCTATTTTACAACCGATACTTTTAGCAAGATCAATATCAGGTTTTGTACCAGTTGCAATTATCAAAAGATCTGATTCAATAGTTATTTCCTCATTTTTTTCTTGGTTTTTAATAACAACTTTACTAATTTTTCTATTTGTTAATTCAACTTTTTCTACACGATGGTTTGTTAAAATCTTTACATCATCTGGAATATGCTCTCCAACAATTTTTGCCATATCCTCATCCAAGTTTTTTGCAAGAATCATTGGTAAAGCCTCTACAACAGTTATTTTCATACCCTTTTTTCTAAGGTTATCCGCCATCTCAAGACCAATTAATCCTGCTCCAATGATTGTGGTGTGTCCACCAGTTTTTATTTTTGAGTTAATCTTTTCAACATCATCGATAGTTCTAACGACATAAACACCATCAGCTAATTTTCCTTTTTGTTCAAGGTTTTTAATTGGTGGAAAAAAAGGTCTTGCACCTGTACTTATTATTAAAGAGTCATACGATTTTTCTATAACATCGTTATCTTTTCTTGCGATAACTTTCTGATTATCGATATCAATTTTTTCTACTGTTGTCTCAAGTAAAAGATCAATGTTTGCATTTTTAAACCATTCTTCAGAAAACTCTATTAAATCCTTTATATCTGGTATAGTTCCAGATATTGCATAAGGTAATCCACATTTAGAATACTGTGGATATTTTCCTTTTTCAAAAACAGTTATAGATGACTTTCTATCTGTTTTTCTTGCAAACTGTGCAGCTGTTCCACCTCCAGCTCCACAGCCAATAATCACTATGTCTCGGTTCTGGTTCAAATTAAACCCCCATTTGGTCTAATGAGGTTGATTTATTAATGTTTTTGATTTAAGATGCTGCAATCTTTGAAAAAGGATAACCTATATACAACAAAACATAAATACGAGAGATAACAAAAACAGACGATAGAGATAGATAATCACTAATATCATTCAATGAGGTGATAAAAAAATGAAAAACTGTGCATTAAAACAAATCCCAAACCTTAAAGATTTCATTAAAATTACAAAAGAAGATCTAGAAAAAAAGATAGTAGATATGATTTCTGAAAAAAAAATAAGAGCGATTTTAGAAGACGGAAAGCGTTTACGTCCATTACTTGCAAATCTTTCTTTCAAAGCTTGTACACAGGGAAACGAAACACCCCTTCAATATCAAAAAGCTCTAGAAGGCGCTGTTATTATCGAACTTGCGCATGCAGCTTCTCTAGTTCATGATGATATAATTGATGAAGATAAGGAACGCAGAGGAAAACCTTCTTTTTATGTTAAGAATGGTGTTGCCAATGCAATTCTCACCGGCCATAAAATGCTTGTAATTGGATTTTCTGTTGCATTAAAACATGGAAAAGAATGGGCTAAATTATACGTTGATTCATGGAACGAAGTTGTAAATGGGGAGATTGATGAAGTAGAATTCAATAAAAATGGTATCGGTTCAGCAGATATTTCATCAAAATCAGAAATATTTAAAATATACAACAAAATAATCGATTTGAAGACAGCTGTACTATTTTCTTCTGTTTGCAAAGCTGGGGCTATTGAGGCAAATATGTCAGGTGATGCACTTAACGTAATATCAAATTATGGACGAGAAATAGGTCTTGCATATCAGCTTGCTGATGATCTTGTAGATTTGGCAAATGGAGAAATGATAGACAGTGTAATAGTACCCTTATTAAACAGATTAGAAAAGAAAACAAATGAGATTAAAACCATGAAAAAAAGGAAAATTAAAAAGGAATTTGCAAAAAACGGTCATAAAATCCATGAGCTATATATCACAGAAATAATAAAACATGTCCAAAAAGCTGAAAAATTAAGCAGATCAGAACTAATACCAGAATCTCCATATAAGGACTTACTTTCAGATTTTCCTAGATATATCATAAATGAAATGTTAAAAGAAATCGGTGTTACAATATAGATCTAAACAACTTTTTTAAATCATCAATCATAAAATTACAATAGAGATATAAAATAAGTTGTTACTTGAAAATACAAACTAAGATATTTTTCTAAATTTTTATATTATTTTTAATTGTTACAGCAGATATCAAAGTTGATTAGGATTAGCAAAATAACGATATGTTGCAAATCGTACCAGAAGAGTGTATAATTTTTTACAATTTATTATAGAAGATTTTTATATTATCTGGTTTTTTAGATAAATAATAAAAGCAAAAGAGTTTAACATGGTAGTTATAGACAATCAAAAAATAATATGTCCTAAATGCAAAAATAAAGAAATAATTAGATTTGGTTGGCAAGAGGGAAAACAGATCTATTTCTGTAAAGATTGTAAGAAGAAATTTAGAACCAATAGATTGAAAAATAAGACATATAGCCCTAAAATAATTACCAATGCCATTACCTACTATAATCTAGGAAATACATTAAATGACACTGTGAAATTAATTAATATGAGATTTAAGGTAAAAATATCAAAAAGTTGTATTCATAAATGGATCAAAGAATTTTCAGATATATGCTCCTATTGGAAACTAAGATCTGAAATAATAAAAAAATATACTATACGAAACAAAGGAGATGTTCTTGAATCATTTTCTTTCAATCATTCAGGTTTAACTTACAATTTTATGTTTCACAAACCTAAGCTAGGTTTTATGTGTTCTCGGTTTGGTTCCCTTGTTAATTATTTAACAACTATGAAAGAGATATGTCCGAGTGATTTTTTTAAAGAAGATGAGCGATGTTCTCAATTACAAGTTGACATAATAATTAAAAAAGAGGGTAAATACAATCAAGCTTGCAAGCTTGCAGACCTTGCTTTAAGGGCTTGTTATAAAAATTGTGAAAGACATAATTTTGTTGAAAATTTTATGCTTATTAATGACTCTAGTACCATTGCTTGTGAGGTTCCAGTATGGTTTTGGGAAAAAAATTATGATTTAGGAATCTGCGGGCACATTGATTTATTGCAGATTAGGCAGAATAAGATTTATATTTTAGATTTTAAACCAGGAGCAAGTAAGGAAAAAGAAAAAAAGGTTGCATCTCAGCTATATTTTTATGCATCAGGTTTGAGTTTTAGAACTAAGATACCACTAAATCTGTTCAGATGCGCCTGGTTTGATGAAAATGTTTATTATGAATTTAACCCAATGAATTTGAATGTTAAAATAGGTAAATAAATAAAATTATTTTTTCGTTTATCAATATAACCATTATTATAAAATTTTGAAATCTTAAAAACGTTTTTTAAAAATAGTTTATTGAACATTTATTAGAATGATTTAGTCAGGATTATTAACCAGTTTACCACCCGAATTGTGGATCCACTCTACCACCCGAATTGTGGAAATATTAGAGGTTTTTTAAGCCTATTTTGGACAGAGCTAAGGTGATTTTTACCAACCGGATTTTGGAAATGTGCGAAATGGATTTTTTCTCCAGCAGAGTTAAGGCATTTTTAAAAAAGCTGTTTATGATTTTACCAACCGGATTTTGAACAGAGCTGAGAGGTGGTGGGTTTTTTGATGACCAGTTATAGTCTTTGTTGTAAATGTCCAAATATACTTTTATTTATTCTATTTGATGTGGTTTTTATGCAGTTTTTCTTCAATATCTGACAATATCTAACATACGTTTTAAATACTAATAACCTGATTAGAATATATAGAGGGAGGAAAAAATGAAAAATCTCTTGACTAAAAAGGGAATTGTTTTAACCGTCATAATTTTATTTGTCGCAGCAAACATAGTTCCAAGTATTGGTGGGAATAATGAAATTATAAGTAATGTATCTGAAAATTTCAGAGAACAAGAGTCCTTTTTAGGAGATCCACCAGAAGAGGAATGGAATCAAACTTTTGATGGACCAGGGGATGATAAGGGAAAATGTGTTATTCAAACAACAGATGGAGGCTATATTTGCCTATGTGATAAAATTGATAAAATAGGAGATAACCGATTAAATAGTGATATTTGGTTGATTAAGACAAGTGCATACGGTTATGAAGAGTGGAATAGAACATATGGTGGATCAAATTTTGATCTCGGGAATCAAGTCCAACAAACACAGGATGGTGGATATATTATATTAGGTACAATTCAGTTAGGATCGGATTCAGGTGATTTCTGGCTTATAAAAACTGACAGTATGGGATTTGTCCAATGGAGTCGAACTTTTGGTGGACTAGGTGGAGATAGCGGAGAATCTGTTCTACAGGTATCAGATGGGGGTTATATTATCGCAGGGCAAAAATATGTAAACCCAAAAACAAATTGGGATGCTTGGTTAATTAAAACTAATGAAACTGGTGTCGAAGAATGGAATCATACCTATGGGGGATACCAGATTGATGGAAGCTGTGATGTTCAAGAAACTCTAGATGGTGGGTATATTCTCTGCGGGTGTACCTGTTCATTTGTTGAACCATCTCACATGTACGACCCTTATGATGCCTGGTTGATAAAAACTAATTCTGAAGGATTTGAACAATGGAATCATTCCTATGGTACAAATCGGTCATATGAATGGGGTTTTTCTGTCCAACAACTTCCTGATGGTGGATTTATCGTAGCTGGTCTGGTACTTGGTGATGGAAAACACGATGGATTATTGATTAGGACAGATGAATCAGGTGTGGAGATGTGGAACAGATCATATGGCGAACCATATCCTGGAATTGTAACATTTCTTTGTATTAATCTTACATATGATGGTGATTTTATTATCTGTGGGGGTAACGGATACTGTGACCCTAAAAAGGGAAATTTATATGACATATGGGTGTTAAAGACCGATTGCTCTGGAGATATCCTTTGGGAGAAAAAATATGGTGAACGTGAATATATAGATATAGGGTTATCAATTGCTCAAACGGCACATGGAGGATATATCATTACAGGGCGCATTGAAACAAAAGACCTGGAAGGTAGTGCAGCTATTCTGATAAAATTATCACCTGAGAATCAAGCTCCGTCCCCACCAGCTATTGTTGGTGAAACAAATGGAAAACCAGGTACTTTATATCCTTACACATTTACTTCGATAGATCCAGATGGAGATCAAGTATCCTATTATATCGAGTGGGGCGATGGAGATATTACAGATTGGACTGGTTTTCAACCCTCTGGAGAACCTTACTCTGAAAGCCATACTTGGGCTACAAAGGGAACCTATATTATTAGGGCAAAAGCCAAGGACACAGATGGATTTGAAAGCGATTGGGGAACACTAACAGTTACTATGCCAAGAAACAAAGCAACAAACAATGTGTTGTTCTATAGATTTTTAGAACAATTCCCATTATTTGAAAGATTCCTAACTTTCTTTATATAATAGGACTTTAAGGGTAAAGCTGTTTTTTTTATTCTAAATATTTTTATATCCATCGTGGGAAATAATTTTTTATATGAAACTATAAATCGTAAAAAACTAGTCTAAATTGTTTACTCTTAATTTTAAAATCAACATTGATATTGTAAATAACAAAAGCACAAGTAAAAAATATAATAAAAAGTTAGTTTCCTCATTTTTTCCTTCATTGATATTTACGTCTTGAGGCGTGTAACCTCTAATAAGCATTTCACAATCTGTAAACACCTTATTCAAAGTATTAAAGCCAAGTTGATAATTTCCGTTTTCAATTAATTTACTACCATAATTATAATCATCTTCAATGTTTTTAGTTTCTCTTCCAATAACATTTGCTGCATCAATTCTTGATTTGCAAATATCAAGAGCAATCTCAACTATTTTTTCTTTTATTTTTGTTAATCCAGTAATCTCTTTTAAACTCAAAAGCGAGGTTTTCATCTTATCTAAAGAAATAATATAGTTTGTGTTCCATAAACTGTCAATAATATCAACAATATTCAGTTTGTTTTTTTGATTTGATGTTTTGCTTATCTCTAACCAAATTTCTTCAGTTAAAAAAGCCTGTTTTTGCATATTTGTATCAATAACTGTTAAAAAATCAGATACATCCTGATTTTCAGATATTAGATTTATTGCAATATTTTCAGCAATATCAGTTTCATAAATTAAAACCTCCTCGGTTTTACTAAAACTAGTATTTAGTTTACCATGACCATATTCATTTACCAAGTTCAAAGATAATTCAGCAGCTTCACCTGTCTCATAAGGTTCATAAATATCTGTGTTACAGATATGAAACGGAACATAAATAGATGAACAGGCATGATTAGGTGAAAACCAACCCATACTAAAAATTTCATAATTTTCTTTAGGAATTTTGTAAATTGCTACAGATTCATATTCAACAGAATCCTCACACATTGGCCTAAGATCATCTAAATCTTCTTTATGAATACGAGACCAATTAATCATATCTTTAATTGTAATACTTCCATATTGAGGTTGAATATGTTCAAGCATTTGTTCTTCCCATGCTTTAAATTTATTACAAACTCTGACCTTTGCTTTATTTCCATCAATATCCAATAGCTCAACACTAAAATATCCAACTGTTTTTCTATCCCCCAAGTTGATTTTTGTAATAACACCAAGATTCTTCGTTTTTAATGCATGAAAAAAGGAAATTGGTTTTACAGATATAAAATCGTTACCGATTTCAACAATTCTTATCCCATAAAGAGACTTTAATCTAACAACTCCCTTGTTTCTAACAAATTTTTCAACAACTGTATCAAAAGATCGAGAGATTAGAAATGTATTAATCCTTTGAGTCTTCCAAAGTTCTTTAGGATAATTTGACATCACAACAACGCCATCATTGATTTCCTTGATGTCAAAATGAAATGCATCTGCTTCAACAACAAAACCTTTATTTGGACCAACAACAAATAGATTTTCAGATACTCCAGTTGCATGCATTTTTTTAACTGCATCTATAGTTAAAAAATCAATAGCTTCATCTTCATTATTGGCTTTTTCACAAGCGTATCTAATCCAATCGAAATCGTCCCACGCATTTTTAGTAGGATTAATCCATCTTGAGCCAGTATCTGCGTCACCGTAAGAAATGCCTGAATCACTTAAGGCCATACCTGCTTTCACGATATTTGGAATAACATCATCATAAGTTGCAACACCAATATATTTATGGTCAGTTTTAAAACTCATAGATTTTCCAGTCCAAGGGTGATGATAAGTATATTCATACCCTTCTGGAACTATACACAGAACTTGTAATCCTGATCTACTAGGGTCCCTAACTTTTAGAAGAAGGTTAAAATCTCCATCTGTTGCATCTCCACAAGCAATTATATCTTTACATGCATTAACATTGTAACTTATCAAAATATTTGAAAATAAGAAAATCGTAATTATTAAAGTTATTAGGCTCCAATTGCTCATATATCAACTACATAGTATGGATATAAATATATAAAAAGATTATTTAAAAAAAGATAGTTATTCTATTTTTTAGTTGTTTTCTTCTTTGTCGTGATTTTTTTCTTAGTAGTAGTTTTTGGTTTTACGGCTTTTTTTGCTGTTGTCTTTTTTGCTGCAGGTTTTTTTGATTTAGGTTTTTTAGCTACAGGTTTTTTAACTGAAGGTTTTTTAGCCACAGGTTTCTTTTCTTTTATCTCTTTTTTTGCTGGTTTCTCTTCTTTCTTTTCCGCTTTTACATCAGCCTTTGTTTCTTCCTGTTTTTCCTCTTCTTTTTTCTCAGGTTGTTTTACTTCTTCAGTCTTTTTTTCTTTCTTTGTTGGTTTCTTTTCTTTTTTCTCAGGTTCTTTTGTTTCTTCTTTTTCTTCTTTCTTGGGTTTTTTCTCTTCTATCTTGATTGTTGGAGGTGAAATAACTTCAGTCTTGTAGATCTCTACTCTTTTAACAGGATATAATTTTTTACAATTTTTATAGATATCACTACCAGTTTTACCATCTAAAATACTTTTAACAAATTCAGATAATGTACTAGTTTGTGCAGAGTCGTTCATTGTTTTTTTCATAGCTTCGCGCACAACTTTTCTTTGCGAATTCTGAACACGTTTGTCAGTTGTCGCAAATGGTTTCACTCTAAGAACTGCTCCATCTCTAGTTGTGACATCATATACTCCATCAATCTTTGACCTTCTTCTCCGGATCATTCTTCTAAGATAGTCAGATGTTAATGTGTGACCTACAAACTGTGTATATGCATTTGTCTCTTCTACCCGGTCAATTTTAAAGTAAAGAGTTATATGCGATTTTCTAAAATCATTAGTTAAATCCTGAAGAGATACCCCAGTTACTCTGTTTATCAAATTATCAGGAATATCTGCTAATGTGTCAGCCACAGTAACACTATCAAATGATGGTGGTGCGAGAATGTTGTACCAACTTTTTGCTTTCCATCGATCTTTTATCTTCCGTGCTGCAGTTCTTGATCTTGCTTTTGCCATACTTATCACATTAACTAATTCTTATCTGTTATATTTAAGCTAATTTTTGGGTAATACGCTCCTTATACTTAAATTATGCTGAAGGTAATTGATATAAAATGTGTGTAGGGACATGAGATATGTCGCTTCTATTGACTCATGACAAGGGTTTTTTCTAATTTAAGACTTTTGACGAGATGATTATACCATTCGAGATCTCGCTGTCCAGAGTATCGTTCCTCTGGATAGGTAGCTATTGCAGAATGGTATTTTCCATTGTTGTACCAATGGACATAGACATCGATGTAGTAATCAATCTCATGAATATCTCTAGAACTGCCTAGTTTATGATGCAGGAATCGTTTCAGTCCTTTCTGGAAAGCACTGAGTTTTCCCATTGTTTGAGGATGATGAATACTTGTCCAGATATG